>JBELAS010000079.1:0-6596 GCA_049508615.1 Acidimicrobiales bacterium | reverse complement strand
CGTCACCTGCGCTTGCATCTGCTTGGCGCTCAGCGTGAAGCGGGCTTCATCGAGCAGATCGTGTTGCCGTTGCTCAAGCAACGCAACCCTGCCTCGAGGCAGCGCGCTCGCGAGATCGTTGTCGAGCTGTCGCGTCTGGGCCAGGAGCTGCGCGCGGCGCTCCTGGAGAAACGCCTTCGCGAGCTGTTGGGTGGCTGACGACCCGGGGCGGGATCGGGACGGGAGTGACGAGGAGCCAAAGGCGACCGAGGGTCCTACGGAGCCTGGAAAGGGGCGGGACGCGCTTGTACTCGGTGCTCGAGCACCGTGACGGGCCAGGGCAGCGCCCGGGTCCTGCACGACCGAGAGCAGCTGGCCTCCACCGTCGCGCGCCTGGGGGCCGAGCTGTCGGATGCGTACCCACGCGGGATGCTGCTCGTCGCCGTTTTGAAGGGGAGCGTCCTCTTCCTGGCCGATCTGGTGCGCCACACGAATGTGCAGTGCGAGGTCGATTTCCTCGGGATCTCCGCTTATACCGCAGAGACCGGACGCGTGCGTATCACGAAGGACCTGGATCAAGACGTCTGTGACCGAGAGGTGGTGTTGGTGCAGGACGTGGTTGACACCGGCCTCACCAGCACGTATGTCCTGGGCGAGTTGCGCCGGAGAGGCCCCGCCTCGCTCGAGGTGTGTGCCCTGTTCGACCGGCGAGCGCGCAGGATCGTCCCGGTGGCAGTGCGTTTCAGAGGCTTCGAGGTAGCAGACGACCTGCTCCTGGGCTATGGCCTCGACGTGGCGGGCAGATATCGGAACCTGCCCTTCGTGGCGACAGGCGACCGGCGTCTCCTGGAGAGCGACCCGGACGCGCATGTCGTCGAGCTCTACGGGCGATAAGTTGCAGGCATGGTCGAAGTGCGGCTGAGCGCGGTGAGAGTCGACCTCCAGTCGAACACGCCCGTCTTGCTCTTGACCGAGGCCGAGGGTCTCGGCAGGACTCTGCCGATATTCATCGGCGCGCCCGAAGCGACCGCCATCGCCTTCGCCATACAAGGAGTCTCCCCGCCGCGGCCGATGACCCATGACTTGCTGCGCGACGTAGTGGAGGCTCTGGGGGCACAACTCGAGAGGGTCGTGATCACCGAGCTGCACTCGGCTACCTACTATGCCGAGCTGCAACTCAAGCGCGGGGACGGTCCTCTGAGCGTGTCGAGCCGGCCGTCGGACGCGGTGGCCCTGGCGGTGCGCACCGGCAGCCCGCTGTTCGTGGCCGACGAGCTCATGGAGGCGGAGGGTATTCTCCTTCCGTCGGACGAGGGGGGCGAGGACGGCGAGACCGGTAGCCCGGACGAGCTGGTGGGCGAGTTCCGCCAGTTCCTCGACACCATCCGCCCGGAGGACTTCAGCTCCTGAGATGCCCTGGCACTCGTAGAGGGATGTTCAAGACGGTCGCGCTCACCGGCGCAGCCGCGCTCCTCGGTGCGACCGCGCTGGCGTCGTGCTCTCATACGAACAGGTCTGGCTCGCGAACGACCAACCGCTCTACGACGAGCTCGCAGAGCGCGACCACGAGTGCGACCACGAGCTCTACGACGAGCACGAGCTCTGCCCCAGCGGTCACATCGGGAAGCTCCACCTGCCAGGTCAATTCGCTGATGCTCTACGTGCTGGGTCGCAGCGGCGCAGTGGGCACCGTCGAGTGGACGTTCCGCTTTCGCAACGAGTCGACGACTTCTTGCACGCTGTTGGGTTTCCCAGGTGCGCAGATGCTCGACGCGTCGGGGAAGAAGCTTGCAATCCAGACGACGTTGCGGGGAGGTGGCTACACGTTCACGAACCTGCCTGTCACGAAGGTGACGTTGGCGCCGGGTGGGACCGCCTACTTCAATGCGGGGTACTCCGAAGTCCCGACCGGTTCGGAGGGCACTTGCCCGAGCTCGGCCCGGCTCGAGGTGACCCCGCCGAACGACTTCAGCCAGCTCGTGATCGCTTTCCAGGCCGCCGTATGCAACCAGGGCACGTTGACCGTGTCCCCTGTGTTCGGACCCGGGTCACCCGAGAGCCAGACCACGGCACCGCCGAGCGGCTGACAACGGCGCCCGGTGCCCATGGGGGCTCCGGGGAACAGCACGGGAATAGGATGGATCCATGTCAGGCGGCCTCGTGAGGCGCCGTTTTCCCTGGCCCGGCTCGTCGAAGCTCAGCCTGCTGAAGCAGGGTGCCCGGGTGATCGGGTCGTGGGGCCCCGAGGAGCGCGACGCGGTGTTGTACGCGGGTTCTGCTCTCTTCGCGATCTCCACGGTGGAAGTGTCTCACATCACGCTCTACCAGCAGTGGGGCAAGTTGGCCGTGGGACCCTATGTAGCGGGCGCGGTCTTCTCTGCTGTCGCGGCCCGCAGGGCGCGACGGCTCAAGTCCGCGAGCGCGTCTGGCCTCGCAGAGCCCGTTACGTCCAAGTCCGCGAGCGCGTGGCACTGGACGGGGAGCCGGACCGTGATCTTTCTCATGGTCCTGGTGGGCGCGACCCTCCTCCCGTTGTCGCTCGAGGTGCTGTGGCGCACTGACACGGGTGGTACAGCCCACGTCCAGCCGGAGACTCCGGTCATCGAGCAGGCTGGGAATCGCGTGGCCCATGGCCAAGACCCCTACCGGAACATCCCTGCCGGCAGGCCCGTCAAGGCCCCGCCGGGCCAGCCCGCCTACGACGTCTTCGACCCGTATCTGCCTGGAATGTCGTACCTGGGCCTGCCGCGCAGCACCGACGCGCCCCCGCGCCTCACCGACGCCCGGGTCACCTTCTCTCTGATCACCGTCATCGTGGTGATCGCCGCGCTGGGAATGTGTCGGGGGGCGACGGGACCACGAGTACTCGCCCTGCAGAGCATGACCGTGCTACCGACGGCGGCACTCCCCCTTGCCACGGGCGGGGACGACCTGCCGGTGGCCGCCTTCATGCTCCTCGGGCTCGTGCTGATGCAGCGGCGAAAACCGCTCGGCGCGGGCATCTCGTTCGGCATAGCCGCGTCGATGAAGATCACGGCGTGGCCCGTGGCGGCACTCGCGTTCCTCGCGGCTCGCGACCACGAGGGGCGAACGGGCAAGCGCCCGGCGCTCTGGCTGCTCGGGGGGATGGGGACGGTGATGCTCCCGACCATCCTCCCCACGATGGTGGCTAACGTCCCTGCCTTCGTGGAGAACGTGGTGCGTTATCCCCTCGGACTCGCGGGCATCAGCTCGCCGGCGCAGAGCCCGTTGCTCGGACATCTCGTCGTGTCGCTGTTCCCGGGCATCCACCGCCTGTTCACGCTGTTCGTGGCCGGCGCCGGAGCGCTGGTGTTGTTGTACGTCCTCGCACGCCGCACCCCGACAACGCCCGCCACGCTCGCGAAGCTCGTGGCCTGGGTGATGACGCTGGGCATCTTGCTCGCACCTGCCACGCGTATCGGGTACTTGCTGTACCCCGTCAACTTCTTCGCCTGGTCTTGGTTGTTGTCCTCCGAGGACAAGGCTTTTCCTGGCGTCGAGGAGCCCGCAGAGGAAGCGATCCGGGCGGAACGTCGTGTGGAGCTGTCAGAGCGCTCCCGGGAGCCGGCAGCTTACGCGCGCATGTAGGACCCAGCTCATGCGCGGACGAAGCCAGGGACTTACGTGCGCGTGCAACCGGCGACTCGTGCGCGACGGGTTCGTTCCTCGTTCGTCGCCCGACGGGCAGCACGCGAGCAAGTACCCAGCCCCGGCCGGCAGTGAGCGGCTCACGGTTCGTCTGTGACCTCGAACAACCGCAGAGTGAACGGTGTCGTGCCGCTGGAGGAAGGCCCGACTCGAGATGACGTGGGATCCTGCGGCGAGACCGGGAACGTCTCGGGCATCACCGTGACGCCGAGTTCCCATTCGTACCCGTTGCTACCGGGGTGCTGGCTTACGATCTGGTAGTCGGATCTGACGGACGCGGGGCCCTCGCTGAGCACGTGCCAGCGTTCCGACGGTAGCTGGGCGCGGAAGAACTCGATCACGTCCTGCTCGGACGCGGAGACGGAGAAGCCGACCGCGTGGTCGTACAACCCGATGCCGTTGTCCACGGCGGACCCCGAGATGACGCGCGTTCCGCGGGGCAGCGCCAGCGACGCGAGGACGTCGTCGGGCGGGAGACCTGCGGTGATGATGGAGGACAGCTCCGGGCGTGCCGCCACGGCGCGGATCGGTGAGCCCCGGGCGGTGGGGGTCGAGCTCGGGAGAGGTGCGGGCGTGCCCCCGGTGAGCACGGCGGCGACGGTGCCGAGCACCATCAAGCCTCCGGCGATCCCGACGACGATGAGCGCTAGATGGGTGCTCGGGCCGGCAGGCCTCCGAGACGAACCTTCCGGGAAGTTGAGGGGTTCTCGGGTGTCGCCGTCCCCGTCGGCACCGAGGGTGACCTGTCCACGCGCGCCGTCAGCGTGCCCGTTGGGGGAGCGCATCCGCGCAACACCGATGGTTGGTTCCACGCGCTGGAAGTGTAGGAGCCCGCGCTCTCGGCGCAGCTGCGGCTGGCAGGGCGCGTTCCTCGGGCATCATCGAAGGACGACACATTGCTCTGGCGGGTGTGACAGCGAGATTGACGCGGACAAGCACGTAGCGCAAGTAGAGCGCCACTGTGCGTGTTGACATGTGGTGACGGGACGTCTATAGTGACGCCAGAAGGACTTGGCGGCGCCGAGCGTGGCCGGAGGCTGAACCGCCTCGGCGAAGCGACCAGGAGGGGGAGCGATCCGGCCCACCGCGTGGGCCGCCTGCGGGGAGGTGGGGGAGCGACGAACCCGAGGGTTCGTCGTTTTGTCCGGGTGCACACCTTCGGTGCGGAGCCGGCGCGGTGCAGGCCGGCTCCGTGCGCGCTACGAGGCTCGACGCAAGGGGAGCTACGTACCCTCGCAGCGCGCGTTGTCCACCGAGAGACACCGGGAGTAGTCGCCCGGCCACAGCGATCTGTCACCTGCAGCGCGGCCCCCGGCGAGGCGCCGCCCGGCTCCAGGCCCCGGCCCTGTCACCCGCCTAGGGGCGCGGGCTTCTCGACGCCCCAGCCGAAGTGGTCCAGGGGACCGTGGCCCGAGCCGAGGTGCCAGCTCGACGCGCCCCGGATGGCGGCGGTCACGAAGGTCTTCGCCTGCGACATGGCTTCGACGAGGGACATGTCGCGCGCCAGCAGGGCGGTGATTGCGGCCGACAGGGTGCAGCCGGTCCCATGCGTGTTGGCCGACGCCACCTTTGCAGCATCGAGCACAGTGGTCTGGGTCGGTCCCACGACCACATCGGGTGCCTTGTCGCCGACGAGGTGGCCCCCCGTGACGATCACCGTGCGCGCCCCTCGATCGCGTAGGACGCGGGCGGCAGCCATCATTCCTTCGAGGTCGTCGACGGGCAGGCCCGTGAGCAGTGCCGCTTCGCGGATGTTGGGCGTGAGCACCTCGGCATGGGGGACGAGCAGGTCAAGGTAGGCCGTCACACCACCTTCGTCGAGCAGAGGGTGACCGTTCGAGGCGACGAGGACAGGGTCGACCACCAGGTTGGGAAGCTCTCCGGCACTGGCCCTGCGGGCTACCGCGGCGACGTTCGCGGCTGTTGCGAGCATGCCGGTCTTCACCGCAGCAACAGGCAGGTCGCTGAGCACAGCGGTGATCTGCAGGTCGACGAATTCGGGATCGAGCGGCTCGACTCCGAGCACCTCGGTGGTGTTCTGGGCGGTGACAGCGGTGACGACGCTCGTTCCGAAGACCTCGAGCGCGGCAAAAGTCTTCAGGTCCGCCTGGAGGCCCGCGCCGGCGCCGGAGTCCGAGCCGGCGATCGTCATCGCCACGGGCGGGTTCAAAGCTCCGCCCCTTCCTCCACGGGACTCGGGGTCCGCTCCGGCCAACGACGCGGGATCTCCCCGGCGCACCTCGGATGTTCGAGGGCGCCGTTCACGCCCTGTATCCTAAGAGACGGCATCGGAGGAGTGCTTGGGGGGTGCAGGGCCAGTGTCGTCCCGGGAAGCAGCACACCTCGGCCTGAAGCGTGGCCGACCACGAAAGCGACCCGAGTGACGACACAGCGCTACCGGCAAAGAAGCCTCTACGTCCCCGCGTTCGAACACGACGCGTGCGGCATCGGGCTCGTGGTCGACCTGCACGGCCGTCGCAGTCACACACTCGTCGGTCAGGCCCTCGATGCTCTCGAGCACCTGGCCCACCGGGGAGCGACGGGAGCCGAGGCCGCCACCGGGGATGGCGCGGGCATGCTCACCCAGATCCCCCATCGGTTCCTCACCGAGGTGGTCGGCTTCGGTCTGCCCGGACCGGGCAATTACGCGCCCGGGATCGTCTTCTTGCCCAATGACCGCGAGGATGCCGCCAAGGCCGAGCACCGCATCGAGGAGCTCGCCGCCGAGGAGCAGCTCGCCGTGCTCGGCTGGCGCGACGTGCCCGTGGAGCCGGGAGAGCTGGGAGCGTCAGCCCTCGCATCCATGCCCCGATTCCGTATGGTGGTCGTGGCGCGCACCGACAAGGGGGCTATCCCCGGATCGACGGCCAGTAGCGGGGTCGGGGCGCCACCGTCTGGAGACGGGCGGGGTCTTGTGCGCAGCGCGGGAGGCGTTGATCACGCCGGGC
>JBELAS010000078.1:0-6659 GCA_049508615.1 Acidimicrobiales bacterium | reverse complement strand
AGACCGTGGAGGCCCTCGTCTCGGTGGGACCGACCGCCACGATCGCACCCAGCCTGGACGCGTTCGCCGCTGCCGTGGACGTAGACGACGACCTGCATCGAGAGCACCCGTGAGACGAGCCGAGGTGAGTGAGCCAATGGGCACAGCAACCTTCCCACCGTCACCCTCGAAGAGGGCACTGCGATGAGCGTCACCGTTCGCGTTCCGACCCCGCTGCGCACGTTGACCGGGGGTGTCGGGGAGGTGTCGCTGGAGGGCTCGACCGTGGACGAGGTTCTGAAGGCGCTCGAGGTCGCCCACACCGGCTTCACGGACCGGCTGTTCGACGACGGCGGAGGCTTGCGCCGCTTCGTGAACGTGTTTCTCGACGACGAGGATGTCCGCTTCCTCCAGGGATTGGACACCCCCGTGACCGAGGGGCAGACCCTGTCCATCGTCCCGGCCGTGGCCGGCGGCTGACCCCTGCCGCTCGGCGGAGGGCTGGTGAGCTCGTCCAGGGCGCGGCAGGCGCATAGTGGACGGTGTTGCGCCCGCACCTCGGGGCGTGGTTTGCTGTTAGCACTCGAACCGATAGAGTGCTAACAGAGCCGCTCGGGCCTCGACCCCCGGTCGTCTGACTCGGCCGGTCGCCGGCGGTGGCGCCCGCCATGGAACTCACGGAGGAACACCAAAATGCCCAAGCTGATCGCCTTCGACGAGGAAGCCCGCAGGAACCTCGAGAACGGCATGAACAAGCTCTCCGACGCCGTACGCGTCACCCTCGGCCCGAAGGGGCGCAACGTCGTCCTGGAGAGGAAGTGGGGTGCACCGACGATCACGAACGACGGTGTGTCCATCGCCAAGGAGATCGACCTCGAGGACCCGTGGGAGAAGGTCGGGGCCGAGCTGGTAAAGGAAGTGGCGAAGAAGACCGATGACGTCGCCGGTGACGGCACAACCACTGCCACAGTGCTGGCGTGGGCCATGGTCCACGAGGGCTTGCGCAACGTGGCCGCCGGGGCGAACCCCATGTCGCTCAAGCGCGGGATCGAGGCTGCGGTGGAGACCGCAGTCGAGTCGCTCAAGTCCATCGCCCGCGAGACGGAGACAAAGGCGCAGATTTCCCAAGTGGCTGCCATCTCCGCCGCCGACAACGAGATCGGGGAGATGATCTCCGAGGCAATCGACAAGGTCGGGAAGGACGGCGTCATCACGGTCGAGGAGTCCCAGACCTTCGGCATGGAGATGGACCTCGTGGAGGGGATGCGCTTCGACAAGGGCTACATCTCGCCGTACTTCGTCACCGACCCCGAGCGCATGGAGGCGGTCCTCGAGGACCCCTACGTCCTCCTGGTGGGTCACAAGATCTCGGCCGTGCGCGACCTCTTGCCCGTCCTGGAGAAGGTGATGCAGGGTGGCAAGCCGCTCGTGATCATCGCCGAGGACGTCGAGGGTGAGGCGCTCGCCACGCTGGTGGTGAACAAGATCCGGGGCACGTTCAAGTCCACCGCGGTGAAGGCCCCGGGCTTCGGCGAGCGTCGTAAGGCGATGCTCCAGGACATGGCCATCTTGACCGGCGGCCAGGTCGTGACCGAGGAAGTCGGGCTCAAGCTCGAGAACGTCGGGTTGGACCTTCTCGGCCGAGCCCGCAAGGTGGTCGTCACGAAGGACGAGACGACGATCGTCGAGGGCGTCGGGAGCGAGGCCGACATCAAGGGCCGCATCAATCAGATCAAGGCCGAGATCGAGAACACCGATTCGGACTACGACCGGGAGAAGCTCCAGGAACGCCTGGCCAAGCTCTCCGGCGGTGTCGCGGTCATCAAGGTCGGCGCTGCCACCGAGGTGGAGCTGAAGGAGAAGAAGCACCGCATCGAGGACGCCGTGTCCACGACCAAGGCGGCGATCGAAGAGGGTGTCGTGCCGGGTGGCGGTGTGGCGCTTCTCCGGGCCCAGCAGAGCATCCTGGACCGCGCCGAGAAGCTCGAGAGCGACGAGGCCACCGGTTGTCGCATGGTCGCCAAAGCCGTCGAGGAGCCTCTAAAGCAGATCGCGGTGAACGCCGGGCTCGAGGGAGGCGTGATCGTCGAGAAGGTGCGCTCGCTCAAGAAGGCCGAGGGCCTCAACGCGGAAACCGGCGAGTACGAGGACCTCTTCGACGCAGGTGTGATCGATGCCGCCAAGGTGACGCGCTCGGCGCTGCAGAACGCGGCCTCCATCGCCGCTCTGTTCCTCACCGTCGAAGCCGTCATCGTGGACAAACCCGAGAAGGAGCAGGCGCCCGCCATGCCCGGTGGGGGTATGGACGACTTCTGAGAGACAACGCGGATAGCCAGACCCGATGTGGCGTCCGCACCGCCGGAAGCACAGCCGCCCGCGGATCCTGCCGCACGCCGGCCGACGCATCGTGCGTCTGTGAGCACGGCCTCCGAGCGTCCATTCAGTACTAGGTACCCGGCCGAGCGCGGCGCTGCAGGATGCCCCTCGGCTTTGGGGCGGCGCTGCAGGATGCCAAACTGTGCACGTGGCATCTGCACCTGCCCGTCACGTCACTCACTCACTCGTCCCGAGCGTCGGCTGGGGGGTTCTGCATCTCTTCTGCCGGGCAGGCCCTTCCACCGATGCCGAGGCCGTGGTGCGCGCGGTGAAGGCGACCCAGGTGGCGGGCGACCAGGTGGTGACGGCGGCTCTTCTCGGGCACAAGGCCGATGTCGGTGTCATGGCGCTCGGGCCCGACCTGTGGCGATTGCGCGCCCTGCAAACGGCGCTTCGGCTCGCCGGCCTCGAGCCTGCCGCCTCCTACGTGTCGCTCACCGAGCTCTCGGAGTACGCGGAGGGCATCCCGGAGGAGATGAAGCAGGCTCGGCTCTACCCGAAGCTGCCACCTGAGGGAAAACCCGCTTTCTGTTTCTATCCGATGTCGAAACGCCGCATCCCCGGCGACAACTGGTACTCACTCGGTTTCGACGAACGCAAGGAATTGATGCTCGGCCACGGGGTGGTGGGACGGCTCTTTCGCGGGCGTATCCTCCAACTCGTCACCGGGTCGGCAGGCCTGGACGACTTCGAGTGGGGAGTGACGCTGTTCGGCGTGCATCCCGACGACCTGAAGGAGTGCGTCTACCGGATGCGTTTCGACGAGGTTTCGGCACGTTTTGCCGAGTTCGGCCCGTTCTGGACGGGGATGGTCGGTGAGATAGAGGACGTGCTCGACAGCGTCCTGTCGGGCTAGGGCTCCGGCTGTGAGCGTGACCCGCACCGCCATTTCCAATTCGCCCGCAGATCCGAACACCGCGCGCGAAGCGCCAAAGGCGAACACGGTGCCCAAGGCGACGAACGAGGAGCTGGAGGTCAAGCTGGAGGTGTTGCGGACCGAACTCGCTGCGTTCGGCCACGTCGTCGTAGCTTTCAGCGGGGGAGCGGACTCAGCCTTTGTGGCACACGTTGCCACGGACGTCCTCGGTGTCAGCAACGTTCTGTGCGTGACAGCGGTTTCAGCTTCGCTCGCCCCTGAGGAGCTGGCAGACTGCACGGCGCTCGCTTCGGAGTGGGGGCTTCGGTGGATCGCGGTCGAGACGACCGAGCTCTCCGACCCCGCCTACGCTGCGAACGGCACCGATCGCTGCTACCACTGTAAGTCGAGCCTCTTGAAGGCGTTCGAACCGTTGGTGGCTGTGGAGTCTGCCACGGTGGTGCTGGGGGTCAATGTCGACGACCTCGCCGACCACCGCCCGGGCCAGACGGCCGCGGCAGAGCGCGACGCTAGATTCCCGTTGGTCATCGCAGGTTTCACCAAGGCCGACGTGCGCGAAGCGTCACGCCGGCTTGGGCTTCGTACATGGGACAAGCCTGCGGCCGCATGCCTGGCATCGCGCGTACCGCACGGAACCAGGGTGACCCTCGGCACCCTCACGAAGGTGGCCGACGCCGAGTCGGCGCTCAGAGTGCTCGGGTTTCGCCAATTGCGCGTCAGACATTATGGCGAGCTGGCGCGCGTGGAGCTCGAGCCCTCGGATCTGGCGGCCGCCGTGGCCCGCCGTGACGAGGTGGTGGCTGCGGTCCAGAGCGCGGGATATCGCTACGTCACGCTCGACCTCGAAGGATTCCGGTCGGGGAATCTGAACGGCACCCTCCACGACCGTGCAGGGAGTGAAGACCCGGCTCTCGTTCCAGACCTGGTCGATACCTCAGAGTTGGCCGACGCCTCAGGCCGTTCCGACGTCCACACGGCGCCTGGAGATCCTCGATGATCGAGGTGAGGGTGAAGCTCACCTTCCCCGAGGAATTGGTGCGCGAGCCCTTCTTGGCACGCCTCGCTCGCGACCACGATGTGGAGCCGAACATCCGCCGGGCCGACGTCTCCGAGCACGAGGGATGGATCGTGTGCGAGCTGGGCGGTGAGCCCGCCAAGGTCGAGGGGGCCCTTGCCTGGTTGCGCTCACAAGGGGTGCGGGTGGACTTGCTGGGCGACGTCGTCGAGAGCTGACTCCCCAGGCTCGTTCGTCGCGCCGGGAACCGTCGCCTCGCGTGGGCTCCACGTAATTCATTCAACGATCACTCTTCTGTTACCGGTCGTTCGCGGACTGTTCACCTTCCGTCGTTAGTTTGGGCCGCGGTGAGCATCGGCGGATTCGCGTCCAACCCGCCCGAACGGAGGTAGGTTTCCTGTGAGTTCAGTTCCCGTAGGCCTGAAGTCGCGCGCCCGCAGAGCCATACGGGCGCTCCCGGTTGGCGCAGTTGCCTTTGGCATCCTGCTGGCGGCCTGTAGCTCGAGCAGCTCGGTGAAGCCGAAGGCAAACGCCACGTCGTCCACCGACCCCTATGCGCAGACCGACCTTCATGCCCCCGCCGGCACCTTGACGGGGGCTGGGTCCACCTTCGACCAGCCGTTCTTCACGAAGGCCTTCTACGTCTACAACCAGCAGAACTCTGGGGTGACGGTCAACTACGACTCGATCGGCAGCGGCGGCGGCATCCAGCAGTTCCAGGCCGAGACCGTGAACTTCGGAGCCTCGGACGTGCCGATGTCCCCGGTCGACATCGCCGCCGCCAAGGGCGGCCAGGTCCTCCAGGTGCCGGTCGCCCTGGGTGGTGTCTCGATCTCCTACAACGTGCCTGGCGTGAAGTCCGGGCTGAAGCTCACTGCGAAGGTCTTGACCGACATCTTCCTGGGCAATGTGAAGACCTGGAACGACTCCGAGATCAAGAGCCTGAACCCAGGGGTGGACCTGCCGAGCAACCCAATCACGACCGTCTACCGATCTGACGGGAGCGGTACGACCTACATCTTCACCAACTATCTCTCGACGGTGTCACCGGCGTGGTCCTCGGGGCCCGGCACCGGCAAGTCCGTTAGCTGGCCGGTCGGGGTGGGCGAGAAAGGCAACGAGGGGGTTGCCGGTTTCATAAAGACCACCCCCTACACGATCGGGTACGTGGAGCTCGCCTATGCCCTACAGAACAGCTTCACCTACGCCGAGGTCGAGAACGCAGCGGGCAAGTTCGTCTCCCCGTCGCTGGCCTCGGTGGCAGCGGACGCATCTCAGAAACCGGACATCACGGCCGTCGACTTCTCGATCGTGAATGAGCCCGGCGCCGCTAGCTACCCGATCTCGGGCTACAGCTGGGCGCTGGTCTACGAGCTGCAGAAGAATCAGGCTTTGGGGACGACTCTCGTCGACGCGCTCGACTGGCTGACCCATGCTGGCCAGGCACAGGCACAGGCGCTCGACTACGTGCCGCTCCCGGCCAACATCCAGCAATTGGCCCGCTCGACCCTGCTGCAGATGACCGGTCCCGACGGTAAGACGCGATTGCTCACGACTACCTCGTAGTGCCGACTCGTAGTGCCGAGCACAACCAACCTCCCGTTCCGTCAGGGCACTTCGAAGGGGCTGCGCCGTCTCTTAGAAGTGCCCGACGGCGCTTACCGGGGCGTGCTGGCGGCGGTGGCGGCGCTGTTCGCGATCCTACTTCTCGCCTTCGTCACCTCGATGGTGATCCAGTCGAGATCGGCGTTCGCGCACTTCGGGTTGTCATTCCTCACGAGCACGAAGTGGGATCCGGTCCATGTGCACTACGGGGCGCTGACGTTCATCGTCGGCACCCTGGAGACCACGTTCATCGCTATGTTCTTCGCAATCCCGATCGGCCTCGGTTGCGCCCTCGCCCTCGCTTTCGCGGTCCCCCGCCGCCTTCAGGTGCCATTTGGGACGACTGTCGAGTTGCTCGCCGCGGTGCCCAGCGTCGTCTACGGCCTGTGGGGCCTGCTCGTGTTGGGGCCGTGGATGCGCGAGTACATCGAGCCCACCCTCGCTGACATCACGGGCGGACACTTTCCCTTCAGCGGTCCACAGCTCGGCACGGGCCTCTTGCTCGCGGGGGTCATCCTTTCGATCATGGTCCTCCCCACCATGGTGGCCATCTCGCGCGACGTGCTGATGGCCGTGCCGGAAACCGAGATCGAAGCGGCCTTTGCTCTGGGTGCGACGCGTTGGCAGGTGATGCGCAAGGTGGTCGTGCCCGGGGCGCGCACCGGGATCGTCGGGGCGACCACCCTCGCCACCGGACGAGCGCTCGGCGAGACGATCGCGGTGACGATGGTCATAGGCAATTCACCTGCCCTCGCCCATTCGCTTTTCTCGACGGGAGCCACGATGGCGTCGGTTATCGCCAACGAG
>JBELAS010000077.1:0-6697 GCA_049508615.1 Acidimicrobiales bacterium | reverse complement strand
GCCCACCAGGATGATGGCCTTCACGTGGACTGCTGCTCGCCGTCACTACGCTCGCAGACATCGCGCAGGGGACCGGCCCGGCGCAGCGACCCGTTGCCGGAAGCGCACGAGACCGGCGAGTAGTCGTCTCGCCCGTCTGCCCTCTCGTTCGAATGTCCGTGCATGTTCTGGGTGATCACGGCTTGGTCGTGCTGGTGGACGGAGCGGTCGTGCTGGTGGACGGAGCGGTGGTGGTGGTCGATGACGGGTAGACGAGGCTGCTCAAGGTCGAGATGGTCTGGCTGCTTGGCATCATGACCGAGGCACTCGGCGGCACGTAAGCGACCGTGATCAGCTGTCCGTTGGCAAGCTTGAGGCCGGAGGGGTCGGTCACCGTGACCGGGTGGCTGGAACCCGCCCCGACGAAGCTGGCCCACATCTCCACTCGCACGTCTGCGCGCTTGTGAGCGTCCGGTGTACCCGCCGGACACGTACCTCCGTTGCGGTATGCGCTCTTCCCCGGCAGCTTCAGCTCGCCCGAGGTCAGCTCCAGCCCGGGATAGCTCTGCACGAAACGCCCGAGGGTGGCGTTGGCACCTGCGTCGACCTTGCTGGTCGGCTGGATTCGGATGACGCCGTCACCTTCGGTCTTGATACCCGGGGCTGACTTCGTGACGGGGTTGACGGGCAGGTTCGATTGGGTGCCGCACACGTCGAGCGCCAGTGCCGCGTACCAGCTGGTGCCCACGACGGGCTGGACGCCAGTAGCAGCAGGGTGCTGGCGCTCGTACCGGCTATAGACGACCAGCGCCACCCCCAGCAGGCAGATGAGCACGAGGCTCGTGTACCAGCGCACCGGTGCCTGGCCGCGGTAGGTCCGCCCGCCACCTGTGGCGGCGGCGCGCGCCACCCATCTCCCCGTGCTTCTCCTGGCCATGATCGGCTCGCCACCCTACTCCGGTGCTCGTCCAGCCCTGCGCCGCTGGCTCTTCGCCTCACGGCTCATCGCTGTACCGACCCGGTCCCTGCCCCGCCGGCAGTGTGAGTACCTCTAGGCACGCCATTTCGCCGCTGGTCGACGGCCTGCTTGGCGCATGCCGCAGCCAGGCGCACTCCGAGAAGTCCGCCCACCGCCGGTAGGGCGGCTCGACGCCAGCCCCGGGTGCTTCGCCGGGCGAATCGGTATGCCGAGCGGTGATGGGCTACGAGCATGCTATAGGGATGCTGGGAGGTGGAAAGCCCCCGCAGATGTGTCACCACCGCCTTCGGGACATAGGTGACTCCCCACCCGGCCTGGCGCACTCGCCAGCACAGGTCTATGTCCTCCGCGTACATGAAGTACGCCTCGTCGAACCCGCCGAGCTCGCACAAAGCTCGCCGGCGAGCAAGGAAGCACGCACCGGACACCCAGTCCACTTCCGTAGGTTCTGACGCGTCGAGCTCCTCCATCTTGTACCTACGGGTGAAGCGGTTACCCGGAACCAGCTGGCCGAGCAGCACGTGACCGGTGGCATCGGCGAAGGAAGGGAACTGTCGCGCCGAAGGGTAGCGCGCGCCGTCCGGTTCCTCGATGCGCGGGCCTGCGATGGCGAGCGTGGCGTCAGCGCCAAGGGCTTCTTCGAGCGCGCCGATCGCCCCACGATGCACCTCCACGTCGGGGTTGGACACGAGCACCATCTCTGAGCGAACAGACGCCAGCCCGTGGTTCACCCCCGCTCCATAGCCGAGGTTGACCCCTGTTCTCAAGACCTGCACCGCTGGGTCGGTCATCGCGAGGGCGTCCGGAGAGCCGTCGCTCGAGGCGTTGTCCACCACCACCAGCTCCGCCACACCTTCGGCGCGCAGCGAAGCCACGCACTCCAAGAGCACTTCTCCCGCGTCGTGGTTGACCACCACCGCGCCTACGCCCGATCGTTCTCCACCTCCGTCCAGAGCACGTGATGTGGAGCGGGTCGACGCGTCCATGGACGAGCCCCGCGCCCTCGAGCTCACCACCCGGTCAGATCCGGCGAGTCAGCCGGTAACGCAGCAACGCCACCAGCGCTCCGATCCCGTCGCCCCACGAGATCTTCTTGCCCTCGGACGGCTCACGGCCCACGTAGGAGACCGGGACCTCGTAGATCCGGAATCCGCGGCGGAGCACTTTGGCCGTTATCTCGGGTTCGAACTCGAAGCGATTGGAATTGATTGTTATCCCATCGAGGACCCTGCGGTCGAAGAGCTTGTAGCAAGTCTCCATGTCTGAAAGGGTCGAGCTGTAGAGCAAATTCGTCACCAGCACCAAGAAGCGGTTGCCCACCCAGTGAGAAGGCAGCATGTTCTTGCGCTCCCCGGTGAACCGGCTTCCGTACACGACCTTGGCCTTTCCCTTCAACACCGGTTCGAGCAGCCGGGACCAGTCCTCCGGGTCGTATTCCAAGTCTGCGTCCTGGATGATGAGGAGGTCACCCTTGGCACTGGCCATGCCCGTCCGCACTGCCGCCCCCTTGCCCCGATTCCGGTCGTGGGTGATGACCCGCACCGTCGAGTCCTGGAGGGCGCTCAGCACCTTCTCCGTCCCGTCCGTGGAGCCGTCGTCGACGACGACCACGTCGACCTCGAGCGGCACCTCCACGGCTCGAATCCGGCGGATGATCTCTGCCACTGTATTGCGCTCGTTGTACACGGGGACGATCACGGACAACGTCCGGTAGTCCGGCTTCTCGAAGGTACTTTCTGTCACAGCGTTCATCTCCGTCCGTTCATCTCCAATCCGTTGCGTTGCACCGAGGCCGGTGCATCCTCATCACGACGGCGCACCCCGGTGCTCGGTTTCACCGAGAATTGCCCTGAAGTACTCGGCGCTCCTGTGAAGTCCCTCCGAGAGGGTGACCACAGGCTCCCAGTGAAGCTCGCGGCGGGCCATGGTGATGTCCGGTCGGCGCCGTACAGGGTCATCGGCCGGAAGCGGGGCGTGAACGATCGAGGAAGACGATCCTGTCAGCTCGATCACGACCCGGGCCAGCTCGAGGACCGTGAGCTCGTCGGGATTGCCAATGTTCACCGGACCCGTGATCCCTGAGTCGAGCAACGCCAGGATGCCTGTGACCTGGTCGTCGACGTAGCAGAGGCTTCGCGTCTGAGACCCGTCCCCGTACACGGTGAGTGGACGGCCCTCGATGGCTTGTACCAGGAAATTCGACACCACACGGCCGTCTCCCGGCCTCAACCTGGGACCATAGGAATTGAAGATGCGTGCGATCCCGACGTCGGTGCCCTTCGTACGATGCCAGGCCATGGTGAGCGCCTCGGCAAAGCGCTTGGCCTCGTCATAGACGCTCCTCGGGCCGACGGGGTTCACGTTGCCCCAGTAGGTCTCCGGTTGGGGATGGACCGCAGGGTCCCCGTACACCTCACTGGTGGATGCCATCAGGAACCTGGCGCCGTGGCGTTCTGCGAGCTCCAGCGCGTGTCGTGTCCCGTCGCTGCCCACGGCCAGCGTCTCGAGTGGCCGCGCGAGGTAGTCCGGGGGCGAAGCCGGACTGGCGAAGTGCAACACAGCGTCGACACCGCCGTCGACGTCCAACGCCTGGCTCACGTCTGTCACGATGAGCTCGAAACCAGGAGCAGAGTGCAAGCCCCTGATATTGTCCAACAACCCAGTGGAGAGATCGTCCACGCACACCACGTCGTCACCCCGGGCAAGCAGCGTCTCGCAAAGATGCGACCCGAGGAAGCCCGCTCCCCCTGTGACAACCACCCGACGAGTGCGCTTCATGGCCGGCTCTTCGGCTGATGCTTCATAGCGGTGCCGGCCGGGGCCCTGCCCAGCCGGCCATGTCTGCGCTTGGCAGCCGCGGGCACTTCATGACCGTCCGAGACCCGAAAAGGAGAAACCCAACCGGCGCAAGGCAGCCGGGTCCAGCAGATTTCGGGTATCGACCACTCGTGGGGCGTCCATCAGGTCCCGGACCTTGACGAAGTCGAGCCAGCGAAGCTCTTCCCACTCCGTGAGGACCACGACCACCGCGGCACCCTCGCAGGCTGCATAAGCGTCGCGATGGATCGCCACGACGTCGGGCAACTCGGGCACCGGGCCTCGCACCGTTGGGTCGAAGGCGCGAACTGAGGCCCCCGCGGCCACCAGGCGGCGGACGATCTCCGTAGCCGGAGAGTCACGGCGATCGTCCGTGCCGGCCTTGAACGTCAGGCCCCACACGGCAACCACCTTCCCCGCCACCGAACCCCCAAGAGCCTGTGCGACCTTCTCGAGCACCGACTCTCTCTGCGCGTCGTTGGTGCCTATGACTTCTCGGAGCAGGGGGAACTCGTAGCCCGCGCCCTCGGCGATGTAGAGGAGCGCGCGTGTGTCCTTGGGCAAGCACGAGCCACCCCACCCGGGCCCTGGGCGCAGGTATTCGAAGCCGATCCTAGGGTCGTATCCCAATCCGAGCAGGACGTCTCGTACGTCCGCGCCGACGAGCTCACACAGTCTGGCAACCGCGTTCACGAAGCTGAGCTTCGTGGCCAGGAAAGCATTCGACGCGTACTTGATGGTCTCTGCCGTCGGCGCGTCGGTAACGATGAGTGGCGCACGCGTGGACGCGAACAGGGCGCCTACGCGCGCCGCGGCCCCCTGGTCATCGGCGCCAACCACGATGCGGTCGGGATGCAGCGAGTCGTGGATGGCCCTGCCCTCGCGCAGGAACTCAGGGTTCGACACGACTGCCACGTCCGGCCGGCCAAGCAACTGCTCGACGAGGAGCGTGGAGCCCACGGGAACGGTCGACTTGTTCACCACCACCGCCTCATGAGCGAGGTGTGGCCCGATCTCGGCGGCCACGGACTCAAGGGCGCTAACGTCCGCCGTGCCGTCGGAGCGGCCGGGGGTGGGCACGCAGAGAAAGACCAGCTCCGCTCCGACCACCGCGGCCGCGGCACCCACCACGAACTGCAAACGCCCGGAGTCGATCCCCTCTCTCAGCAGCTCGCCCAGGCCGTCCTCGACGATCGTGGGTTCGCCATCAGACAGACGCCGCACCTTGTCCGCGTCGATCTCCCCGCAGCACACCCTGTGACCCAGATGGGCGAGGCATACGGCCGTCGTGATCCCCACGTGGCCCGCCCCTATGACCGCGACACTCGTCTCCCCACCTACGCTCGCGTCGCTTCGGTGGCGGTCGGCGTCCTGCCTCCTCACCATGCCTCCTCCAAGACCGCTGCGGCTCCGCCGGACCTGACCCCGTGCGTCGCGCTCGCGCCGGGACTCGCCGAACGGCCCGGTTCCTTTCCCGTACTTTGCAAACTGACCCGGGAGACGGCAGGGGCCACGTCCGACATTTCGCCGAGCGCCTCGACGAGGCGCTCGAGCCCGTCGTGCCAATCCGGCAACAAGGGCATCCCGGCCAGCCGGAGAGCGGCATTGTCGAGAACCGAGTTGGCGGGCCTCGGAGCAGGACGAGGTGGGGTCTGCTCCGCTGTTGAGATCGGCTCCAGTCGCGACGGATCGTCGCCGGAGGCAATCAGGACGGCGGCTGCAAGGCCGTGCCAAGTCGTAGCACCCTGGTTCGTTACGTGGAAGGTCCCAGGCAGACGCTCGGTGGCGAGGGTGCAGATGGTTCCCGCGAGATCGGCGGTGAAGGTCGGCGAACCGCGCTGATCGTCGACGAAACGCAGCGTCTCACCGGCTGAAGCCAGACGCAGAACAGTGTGGACCATGTTCGCCCCGTGTGCCCCGCACACCCACGAGGTGCGCACGATCGTGGCTCCGGGATCCAACTCTCGCTCTCCTCCGAGCTTGCTGCGGCCGTACACCGACACAGGACACGGTTCATCCCATTCGTGGTAGGGGCGAGTGATCTTCCCGTCGAACACATAGTCACTCGAGACGTAGACGACGTGCGAACCGAATCGCCGAGCCGCCTCGGCTACGTTTCGCGTCCCCAGCGAGTTGGTGGCGAACGCCCGATCGGGATCACTTTCGCATGCATCCACCGCGGTCCACGCGCCAGCGTGCACCACGACGTCCGGACGCACCCCTTCCACGGCGGCGAGAACGGCGTCGCGATCGCTGACATCGAGACCACGGTGGTCGACGCCTATCACCTCGCATTCCAGGCGCGCACCAAGTCGGCCGGTTGCTATGTCACCTCGCAGACCGCCGAGAGGTACAGCACCTGAAAACGCATCCACCAAGTCGTGTCCGAGCTGCCCACCGGCGCCGGTGACTAGCACGCGCACTGTCCTCGCCTCCTCAGGCTTCTTCTGCCAGCGCCGCCATTTCCTCGGTTTCCCGCCTCGAGCCCCAAGCTGTCTCTGCCACTGGTGCCCTGTCGACAAGCGGCTCCCACCAGGCGCGATGAGCAGCATACCAGCCCACCGTCTCAGAGAGGCCCTCATCGAACGCTATCGTCGGCCCCCAACCGAGCTCCTCTGCGATCTTCGTGCAGTCGAGCAAGTAGCGGCGGTCATGGCCCGGACGGTCGGGAACGATCTTCTTCAGCGAGGAGGGCTTTCCCAGGATCTGGAGGATTGCGTCCGCGATCTCGGCGATGCTCGCTTCCATCCCGCTTCCCACGTGATAGGTCTCACCGATGCGCCCGCGCTCGAGCACTGCCTCGATGGCGCTGCAATGGTCAAGGACATGCAGCCATTCCCGTCTGTTCTGCGTGGAGGCGTACAGCGGGAGTGGCTTGTCGTCGAGAGCGTTGGAAGTGAACAGGGGGATGACTTTCTCCGG
>JBELAS010000076.1:0-6816 GCA_049508615.1 Acidimicrobiales bacterium | reverse complement strand
ATCCTGACCGACTACCCGAACTCCCTGGCCGCCTACCAGAAGGCACTTCACTCCTCGACGGGGTCCACCACCACGACGGATCCGCCGACCACGACCACCACCACGACGGATCCGCCGACCACCACCACGACCACGACGACGCCGACCACGACCACCACGACGACGCCGACCACGACCACCACGACGACGCCGACATCGAGCGGCTCGGGCTCGTCCTCCGGCGGCTCGTCCTCCGGTGGCTCGTCCTCCGGTGGCTCGTCCTCATCATCACCGCCCACAGCTCCCACCAACCTGATGGTGGCGGTCGAGGGCGACACCGTGACCCTGTCGTGGACAAACCCACCTGGCACGCTCGGCGACGATGTGTTCAGTGACGGTACAAAGACCGCCTGGCCCGGGTGGCCGAACCCTGTGGTGGACAGCTACCAGGAGACGAACGTCGCCACAGGGTCACATACCTATAGCGTCGCGGCCTACAACTCCGGCGGTGTAGGGCCCAATAGCGGTGCTGCGACCGTAGTCGTCACCACTACCAACGGCGGGGGTCGGCACTCGGGGGTCATCGAACTCGTCCACGAGTGACGGCCCCGTTCCGGACGTGTAGAACCAATAGCACGGTCGAACACGCCAGCGTGGGGGATTTGACCTGGTGCTAGCCGAGTCGCCTTCTTGGGCCGACGACCGAGGCGCTCGCTGACGGCACCGGAACGAGCGGAGCACTCATATCGGGCCCTGGGGCTCGGGTGATCTCATCTCTCACGAGCGGCTTGTCACTGCTCACCGACGTGCACTTCTTTGCCGGCGAAAGGCTGAGCCGTGCTCTTCTGGGAACGTGGGTAACCGTATCCATAGCGCTTGCTCCGAGTGTCACGCCGAACCCGGTTCAGGACCACGCCGGCAACATGCGCGCCGCTGGCCTCCAGGCGCGAGACACACAGTTCGAGACGTTCGGGGTTGAATCGGCGGGCGTCCACGACGACGAGCACCACGCCGGCCACGGAGGCGATGAGCGACGTCTCGGCTGCGCCGAACATGGGAGGACAGTCGACGACCACGAAGTGCCTCCGCTCTCGCAACGCGTCCAGGAGCAACGGGAGCCGTGCAGAGATGACGTCAGCCGGATGGCGGTCGGGAATCCCGGCGGGTACGGCATACAGGTCGGGGTTCGCCGTCCTCATCAAATCGCCCAGCGTGTCCGAGACATGGCCGGCGGCTACCCCGGGGCCGAACGGCACGCCCAGCTGGAAATGCAGGGTCGGCTCACGCAGGTCGCAGTCGACAGCAGTGACTTGACGTCCCTCTGCAGCCAGGACCCAGGCCAGGTTGGCAGCCACTGACGTCTTGCCCTCACCGGCATCGCACGATGTGACGGCTATCGACGTGACGGCGGCGTCCGAGATGCTGAGGAGCAGACGGCTTCGCAGCTCTTGGAAGGCCTCCGCCGCCGATGGGTTGGCGTCGAGAACGAACAGCTCCTGTGGGCGCGTCAGACCGCGCCCGAAGCGCGGGATCTCGCCCAGCACGGTCACTCCGATCCGGTCTCGCACCTCGGCAGCCCGGCTGAACCGCCGTCGGACACCGGCTGCCGCCAAGGCGGCGAACACCGCCACGATGACACCCAATCCCGTCGCACCGAACAGCGTCGCCTTGCGCGGGTTGGTAGGAGCCGTGGGCGGCAAGGCAGGCGACAAGGGTTTGAGCTGGTACCCCGCGTCCTTCGGCTGGATGGATGTCACCTGCCCAGCGACCGCATTCGCGAGATCGGCGACAACTCCTGGGTTCGTTCCCGTCGCGGTTATGACCAGCGACCCCGTTCCCGGATCACCCGTGGCCGTTATTGTCACGACTGCCGAACGCTCAGCAAACGGCAAGCTGTTACGAGCGTCGGTCACGACGCTGGTGTTCGTCGATTCGATCGCCAGCTGGGGTGCGAACTGGAACGCTGCGACCGCGCTCGCGGGGTTCGATCCGGAAGCCTCGATAAGCAGCGTCGCCGAGGCCCGGTACTGCTTGGCGGGCAGGAACGCCACTGCAACCCCGGCGGCGACACAGAGCACCAGGACTGCCACCGCGACGAGCGCGTTGGCCCGGACATCCCTCACGAGCTGACGAAGTTCCATCGGATCAGGCCCGCTTCGAGATCCGCGCGGCGCCGGGCGAGGTGACCACGGCGCGCAGGAGCCCGAGAGACAATCCGAGCAGCGTTGCCAGGCGGTAGTTCTCGAGGTCGGACTCGACCATGGCTTTGACCAGCAAGCCGACGATCACCGCCACCAGAGCCAGAGCAAGAGCACCCGCCATCCTGTCGGGATGAGAGCGCCACGCGAACAATCCGTCCCTGAACGAGAGGGCGAGGGCGAAAATGAAGAGCGCGAGCCCGATCAGCCCGGTCCTGAGCAATAGGTCGAGACCGATGTTGTGGGTCAGATCGGTAGTCACATAAGTGTCCGGGCCGGGCGCGTAATAAGCATACTCAAAGCCCAGCCCCGAGCCCATGATCACGTGCTGTCTGATGTCGGGGAGCACCGCGCGCCACTGATTGACCCGGTCTTGAGCCGATTCTGCCTTTTCTTCGGACCCAAAGGTGATCTTCAGCTTCGAGGCGAGTGGGGTCTGAACCGGCCGTTCGGCGCTCACCGCCGGGACGACGGCCACGGCAAGCACGACACCCACGATAGCCAGCGCACAGAGAATGACCTCGGTCAGGGTCACCCGCATGCGCTGACGAGCCGTCGGGCCGAGCGCGACCAGGAGCACCGTCACGACCGCCGCACCGAGGCCTAGCAGGGCGGCCCGTTGGTCGGCGAGAAACGCGCTCAGCAGAAGAGGGACGACGGCGAGGAGAGTGAGCTTGCTGCGTCGTGGCTTGCTTAATTCGAGCAGTAGGCCGATCACGCCCAGTGAGGTGAAAATTGTGCCCGCGTCGGTGCCGAGAACGCCGAATCGCGAAAGTGGGACGAGCGGGAGATTGAGGCTGAATTCCAGGTTGCCCGCCGTCATGACTATCAACACCGTGGCGGCGACGGCCGACCACCGAACAAGCCGTTCGAAGATCCGGCCCTCGAAGTAGCGCTGGAGCCGTGTCCCGACTGCCAGGGCGTAAGCCCCCGTCACGTAGATGATCGCTTTCCCTTCGTAGGTGATGTGGGTGAAGTCGTTGTGCCGCAAGAGCCCTTCTACGAAGGCCACCGTCATCCACGCTGCAAACGCGCTCCACCAGAGCGCGGGGAACCCGACACGAGTCGGCCAGCCTCGTGCCACCAGACGCGCCAGCAGAGCGAGGACGATCACCACTTCAGGCAGCCGTAGTTGGAGTGAACCCGATCCTGGATGGAAGATCCCGCGCGGTATCGAGTTCTCGTCTTGGTAGAGGCTGGATTCGACCACTATCAGGACGAGCAAACCGACCACCACGTAGTGGTTCTTTCCTCTTCGCTCCCACGTCACGAAGAGTGCGAAGAGCGCGGCGCACAACACGAGGACACCAACGAGCAAGACGGCCTTGATCACCGAGAGATCACCTCGACAAGCGAGGCCAACGAGTCCTCCCACGTATGGGCGGTGACTACCGCGCGATGCCCAAGGTACCCGAGGTCACCTGCGGTGTCCGGGTCCTCAAGCAGGTCTGCAAGGGCAAGTGCCATCTCGGGTGCTTCGTCCGCGACTACCACACCCCGTCCGACCAGGTCCTCGAGGCCGTCGACGGCGACCGACGTCGATACCACCGGCCTGCCGGCATCCAGCGCTTCGAGGATCTTGAGACGGGTGCCACCGCCGGCACGGAGGGGAGCCACCGCGACACGAGCCCGAGCCAGATAGGGCATGACGTCGGGCACTGTGCCGGTGACCTCTATCGACGACGATGCCATCGCACGAAGGGCCGGAGGAGGATCACGTCCCACGAGCAAGAGGTGGGCCTGCGGACATCTGCGGACCACCTCGGGCCACACTTCCCGGCAGAGCCAGCGCGCCGCGTCGAAATTCGGTGCCCAACCCATGGTCGAGACGAAGATGACCGTAGGCGTGCTCGCCGGGCTCAGCGGACCGGTCGGATCGCGCCCGTTCGGGCAAACCACCACCGAGCCTGTGGCGGACAGTCGATGGCGCTCACGTTCGCTGACCACTACGACAGTATCGAACTGCTGGATCACTTTGCGCTCGAGCGCACGTAGCGCCGCCGCCTCGGCGCGAAGAAGCAGTGACCACGGTTCAGGCCGCAATCCTGCATACGATTGCACGAGGACCGACTCGACGTTGTGCATGTCCAGCACACGGCGCGATGCAGCCACTCTGGTGCACAGTGGCGCCATCTGGAGGTATTCGACCTGGAGCAGGTCCAGGGGTCCTCGTGCGGCGACCCGGCGAATCTCCGAGCGAAGGGCCGAGCTGAAGAAGCGACCCGCCGAGATGCTTCGCGTGGCGGCGAAACCGCGCAGGGAGCCGGCGAGGTTCGGGTTCCACGGCACGCTTCGGACCTCTATCCCGAGCCGCTTCAGTCCCGAGACGTCGCCGCTGCCGTCATCGTAGGCACACAGCACCAGCTCGGCCTGCTCGGCCAAACGGCGGGCGATCGCCAGCGATCGTTGCTTCCCGCCCGAGTTGTCGGGCAGAGGGATGAATTTCGTGACCATGAGCGCCTTCATCTGCCTGGACCTGGTCCATCGACATGCCGCCGCGTCGCATCCCGGTAGATCTCGGCGATGGCTTCGGCGCGTGCCTCGATCCCTCGCCCCAAAGCACTGGCGCGACCTCGCGCGGCCAGCCGGCCACGCAGTTCAGGGTCGGCGATCAACCTTTCCAGGGCATGGGTCATGGCGTCGACGTCTCCGCTGGGCACGAGCAACCCATTATCCCCATCGAAGACGAAGTCGGGGATACCGCCTGCGCGCGTTCCGATGACGGGTACGCCGGTGGCTTGGGCCTCGAGCACGCTCAGTCCGAAGGGCTCGGCCACCGATGCGTTCACGAGGATGTCGAGTGCCTTGAGCACTTCCGGCACGTCGTCAGTGCGACCGACGAAACGGACCCTCTCGCCGAGCAGGCGTTCGGCTTCGGCTCGGATGCGCTCGGCGAAGCCGTGGGACGCCAACGCCACGGTGCCCACGACCACCAGATGGGCGTCAGCGGCGGGCCCGCATAACGAGCCCATCGCCCTGGCCAAGACGTCCACTCCCTTCTCGGGATCGATCCGTCCCACTATGCCGACGAGCGGTGCACCCTCGTCGGAGGTCAGACGCCTGCGCATGTCGGGGGCCCGCCCGGGGCCGAACCGTCTGAGGTCGACGGCCTGCGGCACGAGGCGAACCCGATCGGCCCCTGATGGCCCGACGCAATCGGCCACGGCTCGGCTGATGGCTACGGCGACCGTCGACAACCGAGCAGCCACAGTGAGGACCCTTCGTCCCGGGCCGGGGCGCACCATGTCACAGAGCTCGAGGACGACCGGACGTCGCGTGACGCGCCCGGCGAGCGCGCAATCGAGATGGGCCCACAGGCTGTTCGAGTGCAACACGTCGACACCCCGGGCCGCTGCGACGATCAGCTGAATCGACCGTGCCGAGATCGCCAGCTCCCTGATGAGCTGGTGGGCCGAGGGTCGGCCCTTGACGATGCGGGAGCGGATACCAAGTCGGTGAGGAAATTCGATCGGCACGAACGGCAAGCCGAGACCGCACCAGCCTTCTTCCAAGGCGCCACCGGGAGGCGAGCCCAGGATCAGGTCGACCCCGCGTTCGGCGAGCGGGCCGGCCAGCGCCATCGTGGCCAGTTCGGCACCCCAGACTTCGCGCGAGTAGCTCACCTCGAGCACGCGCAACCGCCGCCCAGCGGCACGCTTAGCGACGCCCTCGGAACTACGCGCGTCCGACAGGTTCGCCACGCGTGGTGAGGTTCCTACAGCGCTCACCGCTCGACCTTTCTCCACAACGTCCGCCGGTCCCCACGCAGGTACCTCAACATCCCCCCGAGGGCGACCGTATCGAGGAAGATCACCTGGCCGAGCGCCGCGGAGACTGGGTCCGGTTGCGAAGACGTGTCGAGTGCGCGCCGCCCTATTGCGGCTGCTCCGAGGACGTGAGCCGCGAGGAAGACGCCGGCGACGGGCCCCCGCCGTGCCCTCGGGCCGGGACGGCAACGCACGAGGGCCAGGACCACGAGGACTGCATGCGCCAACGGCCCCGCCGTGTAGCGGACCAGGCGGTGCCCCCAGATCTCGACCGCCACGAGTCCACCCGCCCGCCCCAGTTGGCTACGGCGCCTCGCGAACACGTGAAGCGCTCCCGAGACGCTTCGGGTGCGGCGCTCCCACTGCTCACGCAGGCTCCCTGTAGGCGGATCGGTCGCTCGTGCCCGGGGTTCGTAAGCAACGCTGTACCCCCGCTCGCACATGTCAAGAGCCGTCCACAGGTCATCGGTGGCGATGTCCTGCGGAATGGGGTGCCAGGCTTCGGTCCGAATCGCAGCCAACTCCCCCACCAAGCCTATGGTGGTCCCAAGTCGCCACTCGTGCCGCTTGAGCCACGACTCGAAGCGCCAATAGAGGCTCTCCCTCGGGTCGGACTCCACCTTCTCGCCCGCTACGGCGCCGACCTTCGGGTCTGAGAAGTGGCAGACCATAGCGGCGATAGCCCCAGGGGACAGACGGCAGTTGGCGTCGCTCAGCACGACGAAAGGACTTTGGATCTTCGATAGACCCAGGTTCAGCGCTTGCGACTTCCCGAGGCGTTCACCCGAAGAGAGGACCGTGGCACCGGCCTGTCGTGCCAATCCTGCGGTCTCGGTATCGCCTTCGGCCACGACCACCACTTCGAGCGGCCC
>JBELAS010000075.1:0-6917 GCA_049508615.1 Acidimicrobiales bacterium | reverse complement strand
CTCTACCAGCTGAGCTACGCCCCCAGGACAATCGGTCAGGTTACCAGTCCCATCCACCGTTCCCTCAGGGCCAGATCCGGGTCTGCCCTTGCCGGAGCTCTCGGGCGAACCTGGAGCACTGGGTAATCCGCGTCACCGGCCGGGGACCGGGCGCCGGTTTCGTACACTCCTGTGTAATGGCCCGGGCCTATGACGTCCAGGAGATCGAGCGGCGCTGGCAGGAGCGCTGGGCCGACGAGCATCTCTACGAGGTCGACTGCGATGACGAGCGCCCTGCGCAGTACGTGCTCTGCATGTACCCCTACCCGAGCGGTCCGGCGCACCAGGGCCACATCCGCAACTACACGTTCGGGGACGTCCTGGTCCGCCACCGGACGATGCTCGGCCAAGCTGTCCTCTCTCCCTTCGGATTCGACTCCTTCGGCCTTCCGGCCGAGAACGCGGCGATCCGCACCGGAGAGCACCCCCGCTCGTTCACCGAGGACCGCATAGCCGAGCTGAAAGCGAGCGTGCTGGCCCTCGGCGCCGTCTACGACTGGCGGCGCGAGATCCGCAGCCACGACCCAGCGTTCATCCGGTGGAACCAGGTGATCTTCCTGCGCCTGATGGAGGCCGGTCTCGCCTACCGGGCGGCAGCACCGGTCAACTGGTGCCCCGGCTGCCGGACGGTCCTCGCCAACGAGCAGGTGCTTTCCGACGGCACCTGCGAGCGCTCCGGCGACCTGGTCGTCCAGCGCGATCTCGAACAGTGGTTCTTCCGAATCACCGCCTACGCAGACGAACTGCTCGCCGGGCTCGAGGACCTCTACTGGCCCGAGCGCGTGAAGACCATGCAGCGCAACTGGATCGGCCGATCCGAAGGGGTCGAGTTCGACCTTCCTGTCGTCGGCCACGACTCACGGATTCGTGTCTTCACGACTAGGCCCGACACCAGTTTCGGGATGACTTATGCCGTGGTCGCCCCGGAGCACCCACTCGTCGACGTGCTCACCACCGACGTCCAGCAAAGCGCGGTGGAGGAACTGCGCGCCGTGGCCACCTCGACGAGCGAGCGCGACCGCACCTCTACCGAAGGCGGCGTGCTCGCCATGGCCAAGCGCGGCGTCTTCACGGGCGGGTACGTCGTCAACCCTTTCACCGAGGAGCAGATTCCGGTCTACATGGCTGACTACGTGCTCATGCGTTATGGCACTGGCGCAATCATGGCTGTGCCTGCCGAGGATGAGCGCGACTGGGAATTTGCCAAGCTACACGGGCTACCGATGGTGCGCACCACCGAGTCTCCCGAGGATTTCGACGGCGGCGCTTGGACCGGCGACGGCAAGAAGATCAACTCGGGGTTCCTCGACGGCTTGGACGTGGCTGCTGCGAAGGAGCGGGCCATCGAGTGGCTCGAGTCGAAGGGGATCGGCACCCGCACGGTGAACTACCGTCTGCGCGACTGGTTGGTGTCGCGCCAACGCTACTGGGGGTGTCCGATCCCAGTCGTGTACTGCCCCACCCATGGTGCAGTCGGTGAGAGCGAGGACCAGTTGCCGGTGCTCGCTCCAGACGACGTGGAGTTCCTCCCGACAGGGGAGTCACCTCTGGCCCGGCACCCGTCGTTTCGCCACGCGAGCTGCCCGCTCTGCGGTGGACCAGCAGAACGCGAAACCGACACCATGGACACCTTCGTGGACTCGTCTTGGTACTTCCTGAGGTTCTGCGACCCGTGGAACGCGCAGCGCCCCTTCGATCCCGAGGTGGCCAAGCACTTCATGCCCGTCGATCAGTACATCGGCGGCATCGAGCACGCCATCTTGCACCTTATGTACGCGCGATTCTTTACCAAGGCTCTCGTGGACGTGGGTTTGGCGCCGGGACTAGGGCGCGAGCCGTTCAGCCGGCTGTTCACCCAGGGCATGATCCGTATGGATCGCAAGAAGATGTCGAAGTCCAAGGGTAACTTGATCACTCCGGCGAGGTACTTCGAGACAGTCGGGGCCGACGCTTTGCGCCTGTTCCACCTTGCCATCGGTCCGCCAGGGGACGACATGGACTGGACGGAGCAGGCCGACGAGATCATCGACGGATGCGGCAAGTTCCTCGACCGGGTGTGGCGCCTCGCAGTCGAGGACGGCTCTGATAGTGCGTGGCGCGGCGACAAGGCCACGGCATCCGACATGGAAATGGCCCGGGCCACTCACCGGCTGATCGCCAAGGTTTCTGACGACCTGGAGCGATGGAGCTTCAACACCGCCGTCGCCGCGTGCATGGGGTTCGCCAATGAGCTTCAGAGTTACCAGCGCAAGGTCGACGGTGGGCCCCACCGGGCGACCTATGACGCGGCGACCAACGCCATGCTGCTCGTGTTGGCCCCCATGGCTCCCCACATGACAGCCGAGGCGTGGGAACGACGCCACGGCTCCGGCGCGCGCATCCATGCAGAGAAGTGGCCCACCTACGACGCGGGGCTCGTGCGCGCGGAGAAGGTGACGATGGTCGTCCAGGTGGACGGCAAGCTTCGTGACCGCATCGAGGTCTCAACGGACATCGACGAGGAGCAGGCGATAGCAGCCGCGCTCGCCTCGCAACGCGTGAAGGCCGAGCTGGGCGGCGCGGAGCCTGCTCGCGTGGTCGCCCGTCCGCCCCGGCTCGTAAACGTGGTGCGCCAACAGGCGCCCCGAAGGGGCTAGCCGCGCGCGACCCCTGCGTCTAAGTCCGGAAGCTGTGAAGCAGCTCGCGCAGGTGCTCGCGCTCCATGTGGTAGGGAGCGTAGAAGGTGATCCGGGTGACGATGTCGCCGAAACGGGTGCCCAGGATCTTGGCTACCTCGTCAGGTGGCGACACGACTGCGAAGGTGCCCATGATCTCGTCGTCGATGAGCCCGGCCATCTGTTCCCACTCGCCCTTCTTCGACAAGATGTTGAGCTCTGCCTGTAGGTCCCCCCAGCCGTGCAGTTCGAGTACCGGCCGGTACGAGGGAGTCGAGCCGTAGAAGGCGATTTGGTTCTTCACGGCGAGCTTGGCCGCCTCCAGCTCCTCTTCGGTGTTGCCGGTCACCACCATGGCGGGGTAGGAGATCTCGTAGCCGTCGAGATTGCGCCCGGCCTTTGCCAGGCCTCGCTCCAGCGCGGGGACGGTCACCTCGCGCATGTAGCGCTCGGTGGTGAATCCATGTGCCAGCAGGCCGTCGGCCACCTCGCCGACGACCTCGGTCATGAGCTCTCCCACGGCAGCGACGAACACCTTGGGCGGTCCGTAAGGGTTGCGACCCGGATTGAACATCGGGTTCATAAGGGTGTGGGTGTAGAAGTCGCCCCGGAAGCGGAGCTTGGTGCCCTCGTTCCACGACTCCCAGATCGCCCGCATCGCCGAGACGAATTCGCGCATCCGCGGGGCGGGATGCGACCACGGCATGGAGTAGCGCTTGGTGATGTGGGGCTTGATCTGAGAGCCCAGACCCAGGATGAACCGGCCCTTCGAGTAGGACTGCAGGTCGTTGGCCACGACGGCCATTGTCATGGGGTTGCGGGCGAAGGCCACGGCGATGGCGGTGCCCAGGGCTATGTGCTCGGTGTGCTCGGCGGCTAGGAGCAGGGGCAGGAAAGGATCATGGCCGGTCTCTGCGCACCACAACCCATCGAAGCCGTCTTCCTCGGCTTGCCTCGCGGTCGCAGTCGCGTCGACCTCGTCGAACCCGATGCCTCCGTCGACGAGCATGGCCGGACCCTACGCCTGTCGCCGTCGTGCGCGACAATTTCCTTCGTGTCCTCTTCCTTCATGTCCTCTGGTGGAAGACCAGCGGGGAGCCCGCCGAGGATGCCACGGGTGCTTCGGGCGGTGGCGTTGTCCGCGTCGAGGCAAACAAGCTCAACGGAGCATCTGCCATGACGGTGAGCGATGAAGAGCGAGAACCCTACCTGCAGCTTGCCCTTCAGGCTTTCGAGAGCGGCTCCCTCGACGCCGACGAGTACACGTGGCGGGTGAAGGCGATCGACCGGGCTACCTCTGTGGCCGAGATGTCAAAGGCGCTCGAGTCGCGCGGCCCTGCGCTGGGTCGTGAACCTTCTCGGCCCGCGTATGACGCGGTCGACCTCGCACGGATGATGGCCGGAACTGGCGGCACGCGCCACTCGCGCAAGTCGAACCGGTACACGGTGTTGATCATCGTGGTGCTCCTGCTCATCGTGCTGCTCGGCATCGGGGTGTGGCTCGCCGCACGGGTGCACAGCGTCAACCCGAATCCGAGCGGTGCCCCGGTCGGGCCCGCTTTGGTCAGCGCCCATGTCGCGGTGTCCGGCGCCTATGTCTCGGTGCCAGAAGGGCCGCCGTTGCCTCTCTCGCCGCGCAAGTAGCGTTCGAGTTCGGCGGCGAGCTCGTCGCCGGTGGGTATCTGCCCGATCTCGAGGGGGTTGCCCTCGACGGCGTCAACGTTGCGCTCGAGCTGGCGGACCATCGAGATGTGTTCTTCGCTCTTGGCGATGAGCTCGTCGACCTGTCGCAGGGTGGCGTCACCTGAGGTGTGCAGCTCGCTCGAGTCGATCGAGAGGCCTGCAATCGCCGCCAGCCCGTCGAGCAAAGCCGCTCCGGCAGATGGGAAGGTCATCGCCGATACGTAATGGGGGACCCGGGCCCACAGTCCCACCGTGGGGATGTCCAGCTCGCCGAAGGCGATCTCGAGCGCTCCCCACACTCCCGAGGGCACCTCGATCTCCCCCTGCATGATGCCGATACGCGCCAGGAGATCGGACGACGGGCGCGGGGCCGTGGCGGCCAGGCGCACCGGGCGGGTGTGGGGGGCGGGTGCCGGGAAGGCCCCGAGACCCACGACCATCCTCACCCCGAGCTCTTGTGCCAGGCTGACCACCGCCGCCACGAAGGCGTGCCAGCGGAAGTCGGGCTCAGGTCCGACGAGATAGCAGATCTCGGAGCCGGCCAGATCCTTGCCCGCCCTTACTTGGATCACTGGCCAGGTGAGGCCCTCGTTCACACCCCGGGCGATGTGGACCACCGGTCGTCGGGCGCGCTGATCTAACAGGGTCTCCCCGTCGAAGGTCGCCACCAGCTCTGTGGGTCGAGACGACAAGAGCGCGGCGATGGCGCTGTCCGCGCCGAGGCCGGCGTCTACCCATCCCTCGAGGGTGACGACGAGCACGGGCGTCTCGAGGACCCGGTCGAGATGACGCTCGTAGAGACTCATTGGCACGGCCTCTTCGAAGGCGGCGGGAAGCAGGCAGCCCTATGCATTGGTTTGCACATCTTCGGTTCGTTCACGCGCCGCCGACCGTTCTCAACTGGCCTCGAGCGTCTCGAGTGCCATCTCGGCGAGACGGGCCACACTCTGTGCAAAGGCGTCGACGCTCGATCGATCGCCTGCCGTCGCCCCCCCGGCATAGCGCGCGTAGACGCCCTGGAGGATGCAGGCGAGCTTCCAATAGCCGAAGGCGATGTAGAAGTCGAGCCGCGACAGGTCACGTCCTGAAGCAGACTCGTAGAGCGCCCTCATTTCTGCTCGAGAAGGGAAACCGCGCACGACGGTCGGTGTCATGTCGAGTAGCGCCGCCTCGTCGTCGGGCCCGGTCCAGTAGACCATCAGCAACCCCATGTCGGCGAGCGGGTCGCCGAGCGTGCTGATCTCCCAGTCGAGCACCGCCCGTAACGCTCCGTCAGGCCCGAGCACAGCGTTGTCGAGCCGGTAGTCGCCGTGGACGATCGTGGTGGAGTCCTGTGACGGGACCGCGGTGGCCAACCTATCGTGGACGGTGCCCACGATCGCGGTGGTGTCGGTGCCTTCGACCTGGGAGTTGCGGAACTGCTCGTACCATCGGCGCAGCTGGCGCTCGACGTACCCGTCGCGTTTGGCGAAGTCGCCCAGTCCAACCTCGTCAACGTCCACCGCGTGCAAAGCGGCCAGCGTCTGTGCCATCGACTCTCCCGCGCGCTTGCGCGCTGCAGGGCCGAGCGCGCTCTCGGCGACGTGCGCATCGCGCAGGATGTGTCCCTCGACGAACTCCATCACGTAGAACGGGCGCCCGTTCACGGCATCGTCCTGGCAAAGCCCGTACGTGTGAGGTACCGGTACCGGGGTGTCGCCGAGGGCTGTGATCACCCTGTACTCGCGGGCCATGTCGTGCGCCGTGGGCAGGACATGGCTGATAGGCGGCCGCCGGAGGGCATAGGAGCTCCCGGCGGCGTCGCTGACCTTGTAGGTGAGGTTCGAGCGGCCGCCTGCGATCAGCTCGAAGCGGACCGGCAACTCGATGTCTCTTACGTTGGCGACGAGCCAGTCGCTGACCCGGTCCGGGTCTATTCCTTCTGCGGGTCCGCCGATCACGATCGACTGCGTGCTCACGGGCTGCACGCTACCGCTCGCATCCCCACGAGAGCATGGCCGAGCAGCACGGGCCACTATGGTCTTGGCGTGATCGACGTCACCGATGCCACTTTCGAGACGGAAGTCATCGAGCGCTCCGACCGGGTGCCGGTCGTGGTCGACCTGTGGGCACCGTGGTGCGGGCCCTGCCGCACCCTGGGTCCCATCCTCGAGAAGGTGGTTGCAGACACAGACGGGGCAGTCGAGCTGGTCAAGGTCAACGTGGACGAGAACCCGAGGATCTCGGCGACGTTCGGTGTGCAGTCGATCCCGGCGGTCTATGCCTTGCGCAACCGTCAGGTGGTAGACGGGTTCGTGGGGGCGATTGCCGAACCGCAGGTGTCCGCGTTCGTCGCCCGCGTATCACCTGCACCCTCGGAGGCCGACACGCTCGTCGCGGCAGGTGACGAGGCGTCGCTGCGGAGGGCGCTCGAGCTCGAGCCCGACCATCCGGGCGCCATCGTCGCCCTGGGGCGTGTGCTCGTCGAACGCGGGGAACCGAAGGAGACCTTGGGACTTCTCGCGCGGATCCCCGAGACCACCGAGTCAAGACAGCTCGCCG
>JBELAS010000074.1:0-6921 GCA_049508615.1 Acidimicrobiales bacterium | reverse complement strand
CGCTTCTACGCCGAATTGAACGAGTTGCTGCCACCGGAACGGCGTGGCCTGCCGATCACGCTCGAGGTGGCCGCCGGCACCACGGTCAAGGACTTGGCGGAGTCGTTCGGAGTGCCGCACACCGAGATCGACGTGATCCTGGTGGATGGCGAGTCCGTGGACTTCAGGCACCGGGTGGGTAACGGCGCCCGCGTCAGCGTGTACCCGGTGTTCGAGGCGCTCGATGTATCGCCGCTCGTGCGACTGCGCCCGAAACCACTGCGTGAGCCGCGGTTCGTGCTCGACATCCATCTCGGCCGGCTCGCCCGGACCCTACGTCTCCTCGGCTTCGATTCCGTGTGGCGAAACGACATCACCGACGACGAGCTGGCGACGATCTCGGTGGGCGAGAAGCGGATCCTGCTCACCAGAGATCGTGGTCTCTTGAAGCGCGCCAAGGTCACACACGGCTATCTCGTGCAGGAGACCGACCGCCGACGCCAGATCGTCGAGATCCTGCGCCGATTCGACCTGTTCGGGGTCATCGCCTCGTTCGGCCGATGCCTCGAGTGCAACGGCGTACTCGAACTCGTGGCGAAGGAGGAGGTGGAGCACCGCCTGCAATCTCGGACACGGCGGGACTACAACGACTTCCGGACGTGCCCGGACTGCGACCGTATCTACTGGCAGGGTTCGCACTACGACCGCCTCGCCGCCCTGGTGGAGGACATCCGCCGCGCCGGCGCGACGCCTAGTCGCACCGAGCACGTCCCTCCTCGCCGCCGGTGACGGCACCAGAGCAGCCAAAGACGTCCTGCCGTCAGTCAACAAGACAGTCGATGGTTCGGTCGTGAGCTCAGTAGCCCTGAGTGGCCACATCGGCTCGGTGAGGTCGTTCATGAGTACACGTGGCGCGTGATCGAGGTTTGCATACCCCACACACATCTATCCACCATGGAGGTCCGGCACAGTGACCGATACACCCTTCCGCCTCGTCGCCGACGTCAGTTCGGACCGTCCTGGTGTTGTCAGGTCTGTACTCGAACAACTCGTCGGCGGCACCGTCACCGAAACACCCGAAGGCTTCCATGTGGACAGCCGGATGGAAGGGACCGACGCTCGAGAGCTCAACCGTGAACTGCTGTCCGCCCTACGACGGGTCGAGCGCCGAACCCGCCTACGCGCCGAGTGGACCGCCTGCGGCGTAACCCATCGGTTCTTCGACTACGCACTAAAGGGAACGCGTCCCGCGCCGTCGGACCAGCACGGAAGGTGACATCTCGTTGACGATCGCTCCTCGGACCCTCAGCTCTGCTCGGGTCCGTACTGCGCCTGTGGGATTGGACCGGCAGACGAAGTAGGCGGCGCGCTCGCCGGCGGGGGTGCCGTCGCAGTCGGGTCCACCACGCCGGTCGCTTCTGCGATGACAGCGTTGGCCGACGTGACCGTGATCGCGCCGTGCTCGGCTTCGTGCTTCTGGAGAAGGTCAACCAGTTCGCCGGCGCGCGTGCCGGCGGCGGCGTCGGCGCGCCCGGTCTTCTCGCGGTAGACGATCCCGCCCAGCTCGAGAAGCATGGCGTCGGCCTTCTTCTTCGCCTGCATATCGGCCAGCTTCGCCTGTCCCGCCTGTCCGGCCTGTTGAGCCTTCTCGGCCAGCTGAGTGGCCTGCGACTTGACCTTGTCCATGAGTCCCATGTCGAACCTCCTCGCCGCGTCACGAAGCGGGCTCCGCCCCGGAGTCAAGAACACTAGCCGCGTCGCGAGATGGCAGGTCGCAGAGTGGTCGTCCGGGAAATACAGACGACGGGAGAGGAGCCCGACTTCGCCGATCGGGAGCACACCATCCGTTGGAGTTGGCGGCGCCGGGTGTGCGGGTTGGGCAGTGACCGGTCCGTGGCCGGGACGAGAGATCCCAACTGCTCGCTACGCTCACTGAGTATCGGCGGCTCGTCGGAGCGTGGAAATGGGCATGGGCTTGGGGCACATGACAGGAGGCGCCAGGGGGGGCGGCGGCTGGGGCCTCATGCGCTCGCTGCGGCGCGACCAGTCGGTTACCCAGCAGACGCTCCCGCCCGGGATCGTGCGGCGCATCGGGCGCTTCGCCAGGCCCTACCGGACGATGCTCGGGATGTTCCTCGTGCTAATAGTCACGGACGCCGTCATCGGCGCCGCCAACCCCCTCATCTACCGCGGCATCATCAACGATGGGATCATCAGGCACAACACTCACCTGATCGTGCTGCTCGCCCTTGTGGTCGGGCTGCTGGCGCTCATCGACGCCGGCCTGTCCCTCTGGCAGAGATGGGTGTCGGCCCGCATCGGTGAAGGGCTCATATTCGACATGCGGGCCAAGGTGTTCGAGCACGTCCAGCGCATGCCGATCGCCTTCTTCACCCGCACACAGACAGGCGCTCTGGTGTCGCGGCTGAACAACGACGTGCTCGACGCTCAGCAGGCGTTCACCGACACCTTCAGCTCGGTCGTGAGCAACGTGATCGGGGTCGGCATCACCCTCGGGGCCATGTTCATCCTCTCGTGGCGGATCACCCTGGTGGCGCTGGCTCTCTTGCCGATCTTCCTCGTACCGGCACGCTGGGTCGGACATCGCATCGCCTCGCTCACCCGCGAGAGCTACAACCTGAACGCTCGGATGACGAACACGATGGCAGAGCGTTTCAACGTGGCGGGTGCGCTACTGGTGAAGCTCTTCGGACATCCGGCACGCGAGATAGACGACTTCGAGAGCAAGGCCGGTCGGGTACGCGACATCGGCGTCATCTTGGCCATGTACGCGCGGGTGTTCATGACCGCACTGCTCCTGACGGCGTCGCTGGCAACAGCCATCGTCTACGGCTGGGGTGGGGTGAGCGCCGCTCGAGGCGTCCTGTCCATCGGGACGGTGGTGGCGTTCACCCTGTACTTGACGCGTCTGTACGGCCCCCTCACGGCCCTGTCGAACGTGCAGGTCGACATCATGACGGCACTCGTGTCATTCGACCGTGTCTTCGAGGTGCTGGACCTGCCGCCCATGATCGACGAAAAGCCCGACGCACGTGCCATCCCCCGGGGTCCGGCGCTCGTCGAGCTGGACCACGTCGACTTCAGCTACCCGAGCGCCGAGGAGGTATCGCTCGCCTCGCTCGAGTCGGTGGCGGTGCTCGACCAGGCGCCGTCAAACCAGGTCCTCTTCGACGTCTCGCTTCGCGCCGAACCAGGCCAGCTGGTAGCGCTCGTCGGCCCTTCGGGCGCGGGCAAGACGACCATCAGCCACCTCGTGCCCCGCCTCTACGACGTGCGCGAAGGGGCGGTTCGCATAAACGGCGTCGACCTTCGCGACGCCACACTCGAGTCGGTCCACGGCGCGGTCGGCATGGTCACCCAGGACGCCCACCTCTTCCACGAGTCGATCCGCTACAACCTCCTCTACGCCAAACCCGACGCCACCGAGGAGGAGCTCACCGAGGTCCTGCGTGCGGCGCAGGTCCTCCCCCTGGTGGAGTCGCTCCCCGACGGTCTGGACACCGTGGTTGGTGACCGCGGCTACCGCCTCTCGGGTGGCGAGAAGCAGCGGATCGCCATCGCCCGCCTGCTGCTCAAGGCGCCCGACGTCGTCGTGCTAGACGAGGCGACCGCGCACCTCGACTCCGAGTCGGAGGTAGCCATACAGCAGGCGCTCAAGACCGCACTCGCCAACCGCACATCGATCGTGATCGCCCACCGCCTCTCTACCGTGCGTGAGGCGGACAAGATCCTCGTGGTCTCCGGCGGCCGGATCGTCGAGGACGGTACCCACGCCGAGCTTCTCGCCGCGAACGGCCTCTACGCCGAGCTCTACCGGACCCAATTCGCTCAACAGGCCTCGGACGACACGAGAAGCGCTGTCTAAGACGCGACGACCGGTGTGCCGAGCAGCACCGACGCCGCTGCGTGGCCGGTACCGAGCTCCAACGAAATCGCAGGTAACGAAGCCGTCGGGCTGGACGAGGCAGTCCGCTAGGGCCGAGTCTAAAGTTGCTCGCGCGGCAGGTTACGCTGCGTTAGCCCCTCGTGCACGAGCGACCATGACACCAAGCTGAGCTGTGAGTCACCCAATAACCACCTACAAGTCACTCGCGCCGCACGAGCGATCATGACCCGAGCCGAGCCGTGAGCCAACGGATCGCTGCCGAGAAGTCGCCCACCTTCCTCGAGCCCGCGGACGCTGGCCCCGCCCTCGAGGCGACCCGGCCGCTGCTTCGAGGATGGATCCACCTCGGTGCGTTGTGCGTGTTCGTCGTCGCCGGACCCGTCCTGGCAGCACAGGCCCCCACAACGTGGACCGCGACGGCGCTCGCGGTCTATGCCTTGTCGATCGTCGCTCTCTTCGGAGTGAGCACGGCCTTCCACCGGGTGCGCTGGGCACCTGCCGCACGACGGCGGATGAGGCGAGCCGACCACGCCACGATCTTCGTGGCAATCGCCGGCACCTACACCGCCGTGGCCGGTCTCGCCCTCCGCGGATGGGCGCAGGTCCTCGTGCTCTGCCTGGCATGGACCGGTGCGGCGGTCGGCATCACCCTCCGCCAGGTCTGGCTCGACGCCCCGAAGTGGGCGATCGCCCTGCCTTACGTGATACTCGGCTGGTGCGCGCTCGCGGTCATACCCCAGCTTCTCGACGGTCTCGGCAGCGCGGGGTTCGGCCTGCTGCTCGCCGGCGGGGCCGTGTACAGCGCCGGGGCCGTCGTCTACGCGTTGCGAAAGCCCGACCTCGTACCCGGTGTGTTCGGGTACCACGAGCTGTTCCACGCCTGTACCGTCGTAGGTGCCTCGCTCCACTTCGCCCTCATCGCGGCCTACGCGCTGCACACAGCGTGATATCCGGATCTACCGAGGTCCTGGGGATCCGAGCCGAAATCCAATAGCACGTGCTGTGGACGAGCGAAAGGACCAACGGGCGCCCCGACTCCGCCGATCTGCTGCGGATGCGCGACGGGTCGCTGCGCCTGGTCGGCCCTGTTCGCGGTGCCTCTAGGGTCCCGACCCGCCGACGGCTGGTAGAACACGCTTCGTGATGGAACGCCTCTACACCGGCCTCGGCCGCTTCGTCGTGCGCTTCCGATGGCTCGTAGTCCTAGGCTGGATCGTCGTCATCGTGGTCTCCTCGCGCTCACTTCCCTCCTTGGGAAGCGAGGTGAACAACGACAACAGCCAGTTCCTGTCCTCCAGCGCGCCGAGCGTGAGGGCCGCCACGCTGGCGACGCCAATCCTGGGAAGCTCGAGCAACACGAGCGAAGTCTTCATCGTCGCCTCCAGCTCGAACGGAACGCTGGGAAGCACGGACGCCGCAGCGGTGGCTCACGAGGCGCAATTGACGGCGGCGGTACCGAAGGTGAGAGCCGCGCACCTGCTCGGGACATCCCCCGATGGAAAGGTGGCGCGCATCTTGGTCCTGATCGGTGTGAACCAGGTTGATGTGATCGGCCAGAAACCGATCATCGACGACCTGCAAGCGACCTTCGGAAGGCTCTCGTCGCCACCTGATCTCCACTTCCATGTCGCGGGCACGGTGGCGACCAACGTGGCCAACCAAGCAAGCTCTAACCGAACTGGAAGCCGCGTCCAATCATTCACGTTCCTCTTGATCATCGTGCTGCTGATCCTGATCTTCCGCTCGGTGCTGGCACCGATCGTGACCCTCCTGCCGGCAGGCGTGGCGTTGGTGGTGTCGAACCGCTTCATCGGCGGCCTCGGAGCGCACGGCGTCAAAGTCTCCGAGATCACCCAGCTTCTGCTCATCGTGCTCCTGCTCGGGGCGGGGACGGACTACGGCCTGTTCCTGGTCTTCAGGGTGCGCGAGGAGATCCGCTCCGGGCTCGACTCCAAGGACGCGATAGTGAGGGCTCTCGCACGGGTCGGCGAATCGATCAGCGCTTCGGCGGCGACGGTGATCTTCGCTCTCTTGAGCCTCCTGCTGGCGAGCTTCGGCATCTACCACGATCTAGGTCTCCCGCTCGCTCTCGGCATAGCCGTGATGCTCATCGCCGGGCTCACGCTGCTTCCCGCGCTGCTGGCGATCCTCGGCAAGGCGGTCTTCTGGCCGTCGCGGATCGAGGCCGTAGAGGGAGGCGGGCGAGAGGGATGGTGGGGCCAAATCGCAGGCAGACTGGTGTCGAGGCCGCTGGCGACGCTCGTAGTAGGGGTGCTCCTCTTCGGCGGCTTGGCGGCAGCGGTCGCCGGCTTCCACTCGGGGGGTTTCGGAGGGGCGCTCAGCGCCCCGGCGGGCTCCGACGCTGCGGCGGGCAACGCCATCGTGACCAAGCACTTCCCGCAGTCGGGCTCGAACCCGGCGAATCTCGTGCTCCGCTATGCAGGCCCCGTCTGGAACGATCCCTCGCGTCTCGAAGTCGCGCAGCGGGCGCTTGAATCCTCGGGGCAATTCACCTCCCTCTCGGGCCCCCTCGACCCGAACGGGACCGCCCTTTCGCCCACCGCCTTTGCAGAGCTGCATGCTCGGTTCGGCGCGCCCTCGACGCTGCCGCAGAACCAGTCGGCGGGCACGGGGATCAGCGCCCTCGAATACAACGCGTACCGGGCGGCGACCGAATTCGTGAGCGCGGACGGCACGACGGTGCAATTCGAAGCAACGTTTCGCGCCGGTCCCCAGCAAGCGACCGCCGCCCTCGACGCCACACCGAAGATCCGCAAGGTTGTCTCCGCCGCCGCGGATCGCTCCGGTGCGATCGCCAGTGGCGTCGCCGGTCAGGCAGCCGCGCTCTACGACGTGAGCAGCACCTCGAACCGCGATCTCCTCCACGTCGTGCCTCTGGCGATCATCGCCATCGGGATCCTGTTGGCCCTGGTGCTGCGCAGTGCCGTGGCGCCGCTGTATTTGATCGTGAGCGTCGCCCTGTCGTACTTTGCCGCGCTCGGTGTGTCGACCCTCGTGTTCATCGACATAGGTGG
>JBELAS010000073.1:0-6991 GCA_049508615.1 Acidimicrobiales bacterium | reverse complement strand
TCACCGCCGACCCGGGTTACGAGGTCGCTCGGCCGTACGTGCGCGCGCAGACGCTGAGCCACCTTGACGAGGAGCTCGTCCCCGCTGTGATGTCCAAGGGTGTCGTTGACCAACTTGAACCGATCGAGGTCCAAGAAGAGCAGCGCTACGTGGGTGTCGTCTACCGGCGTCTGTTCCAGCAGGTGCGAGAGGTGCTGTTCTAGCATTCGCCGATTTGGAAGTCCCGTTAGGCTGTCGTGCATCGCCTGGAAAGCCAGACGTGCCTCCGAGCGTTCCGCCGTGTAGAGGGCCTGGACGATGCGCAGCACTGCCGCCCCGGTGAGGCCGACGATCACGACAAAGACGACTAAGCGATCAGCGGTTGTGTCGGTGTGGTGCTGCAGGGTGAGAAGGGCGGGGATGAGCATGGCTACGGCGACGGCGGCAATCCGGCCCCGAGACATGGTCATACGTCGCTGCTGCCCGGGCTCGGTGAGCTTGCGCATCGACGGGTGGAGCACTGTCGTACCCGCTCCCAGGTAGGCAAGACCGTAGGGTAGGTCGAGGAAACGCCCGGAGACATGGAGGAGATGGCATTCGACCAACGCACCCACGGCGTCGCCAACGAACATGCAGGCCATGGCCACCACAAGCAACCAGAAGGCCGGCACGCGTTCGCGCTCGGGGCTGAAGGCAATGCGCAGCGTCACGACTACCAAGAAGATCGACATCGACGGGTACGCGATGAAGACCAATCGCACAGTGAGCGGCGTCTGATGATGTGACAGTGCGGGCTGGACGGCGAAGACCCACGCGAGCGCTGCGAGAGAGAGCGCTGTGATCAGTCCGTCGAGCACCACACTCGTATGGCGACGCGGTCCGCGAACACGAGTCCAAGAGAACCCGAGTAATCCTACCGCCAGGAGCGCATATCCCGGAAGCGTGAGGAGGTCCGGCACGAGCGAGCGGGAGGCTGACAGGTTCCCCAAAGTATGCAGGTCGGTGCGAGCCACGCCGCCCGCGAGGAAGAGCACCAGAGCGGCGGTGATCGCGACCCACGGCCACCTGAGAGAGGGTTTGCGGTGGTGAATGGAGAAGACGAACGCGACGACGGTCATTATTCCGATGGCAAAGGGCGAGATAGGCTCCCATGAGCCGAGGACCCCGGATGCAGCAGCGATTGTCATCGTCAATCCCGCGAAGAGGAACACGAACGTCGCCGACGGGCGACGACGGCGCACCTGAGGCGCGGGGGGCTTCCTGACCACCTCGTGTGGTGCTGCTGCTTCCAACGGTGCTGTCGTGTCCGCCGGCTCTGCTGTTCCTTGCGGTGTTGGTGCCAGGACCTTTAGAGCCGACATATAGCCAATTCTTCGGCAACTCACAGCGTTTCCACAAGGGCTTTTCGCCCTTTCACCGCACGTGGTGATGCTATAACCACGAAAAGTGCTTATACTCGAAGACCGGACCTGGCCTGGCACCTGTCTGACCAGACCGTTGTCGAAATCGCAGGATGGGCCTAACGGCTAAGGGAGTGAAGATCTTCACCCTAGACGGCCAGACGGCGCCCTGGTCGTTGCCCTTCTGGGGGTCTCGAACATGTCCCAGGCGTGCTGTGGACCTCGAATGCGACACTCGTTCCCCGGCACGCATTATCGGGCTGGCTGGAAGCAGCAGCCGCCTCGGGGCAGGGGGTGATGTAGCCGGATATGCCGGTCGGCTAAAGCGTTAAAGCGAGGTTGAACTCGCTGTTGTTATGCATTCTCACTCATCGGCTCCGAACGCTGGCTCGAAGTTGGCAGATCGCCGTTCCTGAAGGGAGTGAGGATCGATCACACAGGGCGGTCCCGGCACCGTCATTCTGTGCTCTTGCCCGGTTGGCGCCGACCTAGGAAGGCCCTACGGCCCAACAACGCCGAAGCGACGAGCAACACGAACCCCATGCTCAAAGATAGAAGTGGCAGCGTAGTCCCCACCAGGGTTAAGCCGGAAGCGTCATTCTTCGCCTGGTGAACCAGGGAGAGGAACGTTCCGAGCGTGTCGGTGTAGACGAAGTCGGACACCGTCACAAGGGGCACGGCGACCCCGAGCACGCTCGCTGGAAGCTCGACCGTCCGCGTCTCACTGGCCTGAAGGTCCACCGTCAATCCGTCAAGTGGTGCCACCCAGTACGTGTAGTTGCACGCGTAGGTGTAAGCGAGAGGCACCTGGTTCGGAAGGCTTGCGAGCTGGGCGCTCGAGGCAGGGAGGCGCAACGCAGCGGCCAGGGGGAGGAGCTCGGACTTGGGCACCCAGCTGGGTAGGGTGCCCAGCTCTACTGGGTCGGTGATGGGCGTCGGCGACATGACCTGCTTGAACACGTAGGTCTGGAAACCGAATGCGTATGTTCGGGTTCTGTCAGAGGTCGGGACCTTCACATGTGTCGCGGTTCCCTGGAACGTCAGCGGGGTCGTCGTGCGGGTGTCCTGAATCCAACCGGTGTAGTCGTGCCTCTCGGTGCCGATCGGGAAGCTGACCGTGAGCTCGTGCGCCGGGGTGAGCCCTGATGCGGAGATTGCCGTGGACGGCTGGAGTGTCTTTCGATCGACCGCATAGCGGTAATCGTAAGTGTTGATCCTCTCACCGGCCGCGGTTTCTAACACTGCGAATTCGACCACAGCCGCGACGGCGTTTGACTTCAGCACTCGGACCGACTCATTGATCCGCAGTGGGAGGTTCTGGCGGATCAAAGGGGCGGTCGAACCCGAGGCAAGGGCGGATTGATCCAGCAGCACACGGGCGGTTCCCGCGTAGATGGCGGTGGTGTTCGAGTTCGAAGGCAGCTTCGCTACCGAGGGCAGCACGGCGCACCGGACGACGCCGGCCGCGGCCACGAGCAGGACGCCGAGGATCGCCAGCACCATGCTTGTACGACGCACGCTACATACCCACTCTTCCAAAGGTTGCGGACTTCAACTTGTCGAGGGCCATAAAGAACGTTCTGCAGCGGGATTCGAGGAAACCACGATCTCTTCGGGTGTTGTGCCGATGATGACGTTATCCGAGGACTAGAGGAGTGCGGCAAGGAACTGGTCAGCTCCGAGAATTTGGACCGACGAGACAGGGTTCACAGGTCACATATCAGGTACTTTCCGCGACCGACTGAATGGGCCCGGACCTGCACTATTTCCGAACGGTCGAGGCCCGAGGGGGGCCGGGGCACGTCAGTGGTGTCCGTGCTGCGTTCACTGGTGAACCCTTCTGTGGTCCGCAAGGATGTTGCCATGGCCTGGTCCTGGGTGTATCTGGCCATGAGCCTGCTGGGGGCCGTGTTGGTCGTGAATGCCATCCGGCCGCCTCGCAGCGCCCTGCTCGCCGTCCCGAGCTTCTGCGCCGGATGGTTCACGGGCGAGCTCCCCCTCTGGCACATCGTGTGGCAAGTGGCTGCCACGGTCGTGTTCGGGCTTGCTGGGGCGCTCGATCATTGGCCGGGCCGGATCGGTCTGGTCGTGGCGCCGGCCTCGTGGGTGGGCCTTGGCGTCCTGGCCATGATCGGGCGTGATGCACGCGACGTGTTCGTGCGGGCTGAGGATGAGGTACCTCTTCCTCCGGTGAACGACGCCGTCTTGCCCAGGCACGGTGGGGAGACGATGTGGCGCTTCCCGCGCGTCGCCTATCCGTTGCCCCGCCCAGCGCGCTCGGTCCAGGTGGTTCGTAATGTCGACTACGCCGATGACGGCAGGCGCGCCCATCGCCTGGACGTGATCCGGCGTCGCGACGACCCACCCGTAGACGCCCCGGTGCTCGTCCATATCCACGGAGGCTCCTGGGCGATCGGAGACAAGCGCGAGCAGGGTCTCCCGCTCATGTACGAGCTGGCGCGTCACGGATGGGTCTGCGTCACCGTCAACTATGGCTTGAGCCCCCGCGCCACGTGGCCCGATCACGTCGTCGACTGCAAGCGCGCGGTCGCATGGGTCCGCGCTCACATAACCGAGTACGGGGGGACCCCGAGCTTCATCGCGGTGACCGGTGGTTCTGCCGGCGGGCACCTGAGCGCGCTCGTCGCACTGAGCGCCGGTGATCGATCGTTCCAGCCCGGCTTCGAAGACGAGGACACTTCGGTGGACGCGTGTGTGCCTCTATACGGGGTGTACGACATGACCGCGGGTCGGGGAAGGATCCGATCCGCCAACGCCCGCTACGACAAGGGGCTGGCACGGCTGCTCGAGCGGCAGGTGTTCAAGAAGCGAATCGAGGACGACGCCAAGATCTTCGAGGACGCCTCGCCGCTGTACAGGGTGCACTCCGATGCTCCTCCGTTCTTCGTGATCCACGGGGCGAACGACACCCTTGTTCCCGTGAGCTCCGCCCGGCAGTTCGTCGAGGCGTTGCGCGCCGTGTCGAAGTCACCTGTGCTCTACGCCGAGCTGCCTTGTACGCAGCACGCTTTCGACGTCTTGCCCAGCGTGCGCTCAGCGCATGTGGTGGCCGGGGTCGTGCGCTTCCTCGAACGGGTCCGCCACCGCCCGGTGGGTCCGCGACGGCCGGCGGGTTCCTCCTCGGCCGGCGTCGGGTAGCGGGGTCCGTTCCGGGCCCGTCTGGGGCGTGCTGCTTCTGAATGAGCTGTTCGTAGCGCGTGCCCGCGGGTCGTGGGCAGCTCTGGCTCTTACGCCGACCCGCTCTTGTCTTCAGAGGCGAGCTCGACCAGGACCTCGGAGGGCCCGGGGCGGGTGACGAGCTCGAGGATGTGCCCAGCCTGGCGCAGGTCTGATTCGGATTGCGCCAGCAAGGACAGTCGCTCCGGCTCGTCGACCACCGTGAGCCGTGCCACGGGGGCGCGCATCGAGCGCTTCGCAGCGGTCTTGGCTCGTCGCACCTCGCCGAGCACGTAGGCCGCCATGTCCAACACTGCGGTGCCGTGGCGTACCCCGTCGGGCAGCGCGCCTCGGGTGCCGACGGTGTCGAGGACGGAGGGGAGCTCTGAGGCCGTCGGCCATGGTGCTCGGTGTATCGAGCCGTCGTGCCACCAGGACCAGACCTCTTCGGTGACGAAGGGAAGGAAGGGGGCGAGCATTCGCAGCTGGACGGACAAGGCTGCGCCGAGCGCGGCGCGCGCCGACGTAGGCTCCGGATGCTCCGGCGGCTCGTAGGCGCGAGTCTTCACGAGCTCGAGGTAGTCGTCGCAGAAGGACCAGAAGAACGCCTCGGTGCGCTCGAGCGCCCGGGCGTAGTCGTAGGACTCGAAGGCGCCGGTGGCCTCGGTGAGCACCCCGGCCAGCCCCGACAGCATGGCGAGGTCGATGGGGGCGGACACGGCTTTGATCTCGGGCACCTTTCCGCCGGCCATGCGGCTGAGCGCGAAACGCGACGCGTTGAGGATCTTGATCGCCAGCCTGCGTCCCACCTTGATCTGCGCGTCGTCGAAGACAGTGTCCACTCCGGGACGTCCCGAGGCAGCCCAGTAGCGGATCGCGTCGGTCCCGTGCTCCTCGAGGAGCTCCACCGGGGTGACCACGTTGCCCTTGGACTTGGACATCTTCTTACGGTCCGGGTCGAGCACCCAGCCCGAGATGGCTACGTCCGACCACGGCAGCATCCTGTGCTCCAGTTCCGAGCGCACCACGGTGGAGAAGAGCCAGGTGCGGATGATCTCGTGGCTCTGGGGTCGCAGGTCCATGGGGAACACGCGCTGGAACAGGTCGGGGTCGTCCTCCCATCGTCCGGCGATCTGCGGAGTGAGCGAGGAAGTCGCCCAGGTGTCCATCACGTCAGGATCGGCGACGAACCCCCCTGGGACGTCGCGCTGGTTCTCGTTGTAGCCGGGGGGCACGTCACTGGAGGGATCGACGGGGAGGAGGCCTTCATCGGGCAGGATCGGCCGGTCGTGGTCGACGGCTCTGTCTTCTCCGACCGGGTACCAAACCGGGAACGGCACACCGAAGAACCGCTGGCGGCTGATGTTCCAGTCGCCGTTCAAACCCTCCACCCACGCCTCGTAGCGGTGGACCATGTGGCCCGGGTGCCAGCGCAGCTGGTGACCGCGCTCGAGCAGGTGCTCGCGAAGGCGAAGCGTGCTCACGTACCACTGGCGGCTGGAGACGATCTCGAGCGGGCGGTCTCCTCGTTCGTAGAACTTGACGGGGTGGTTGATCGGTCGCGGCTCCCCCACGATCGCGCCTGCATCGGTGAGCAGCTCCACCACACGCGAGCGAGCTCGGGCGATGGTGCGTCCGGCCAGCTCGGCGTAAGCCGCGCCGGCAGTATCAGGATCCTCGGACTCGAAGCTCCCTTCCCCCCATGAGGTCGGCAGTAGGCGCCCGTCGCGTCCTACGATCGTGCGGGTCGGCAGGGAGAGCTCGCGCCACCAGGTCACATCGGTGATGTCGCCGAAGGTGCAAATCATCGCTATGCCCGAGCCTTTGTCGGGATCCGCTAACGGGTGGGCCACGACCGGAACCCGCGCAGAGAACAGAGGCGTGAGCACCTCGGTGCCGAGTAGCGGCAGGCAACGCTGGTCGTCGGGGTGGGCCACCACCGCCACACAAGCGGCCAGCAGCTCGGGCCGGGTGGTCTCGATCTCCACCGACCCCTGCACTCCCGCCCGGGGAAAGCGCAGCCTGTGGTAGGTACCGGGGATCTCGCGGTCTTCCATCTCCGCCTGGGAGACAGCGGTCTGGAAGTCGACGTCCCACATCGTGGGCGCGTCGGTGGAGTAGGCGTGGCCACCTTTGAGCAGGCGCAGGAAGCCGCGCTGGCTGGCCCGCCGGGCCTCGTGGGAGATGGTCGTGTACCCGAAGCTCCAGTCGACCGAGAGCCCGAGTCGTCGCCACGTCGCCTCGAATGCCTGCTCGTCCTCCGCTGTGAGCTCGTGGCAGAGACCTACGAACGCAGGGCGCGACACCGGCACCTGCTCGGGTCCCGGGTTCTGCGTGGGGACGAAGCTCGGGTCGTGGCGAAGGCTCGGGTCGCAGCGCACCCCGTAGTAGTTCTGTACGCGCCGCTCGGTGGCCAGCCCGTTGTCGTCCCATCC
>JBELAS010000072.1:0-7000 GCA_049508615.1 Acidimicrobiales bacterium | reverse complement strand
TGAGGGCTCGCCCACCGACGGGCACCCGCGTCCGTGCGACGAGGCTCGCGCGCGCCCGTCGCGCCCCACGGCATCGAGCACGAGCAACCTCTCACCACGAAAGGTCGTCCACGCGCGGTCGAGTCGAACAATTCTCTCGAGCTCGGCAACGATCCGGGAGAAGTCCAGTCGCAGGTCCTCGGGTTCGATCTTCGCGGCGTAAGTGGCTTCACCGACCTGGGTCTTTCCGGGTCCCAACATGGCCACGCCTCCTGAGAGGACCTCAACGAGCAGCTCGGCCGCAGTAGCCGCAAGCCGGTTCGTCAAGGCTGAGGCGTGCTCGCGCTGCGCGTTGTGGATCGGCTCGCGCCGCACGACCAGAACCGGACCCGTGTCGAGACCCGCTTCCAGGCGCATGATGCTGACACCCGTGACATGGTCCCCCGCCAGGATTGCCCGCTCCACGGGGGCAGCTCCACGCCATCGCGGCAGAAGCGAGAAGTGGGCGTTCAGCATCGGCGTCCTCTCGAGGACGCGTGAGGGGACGATCCGACCGTAGGCGACCACGATTCCCAGCTCGGCGTCGGAGCCGAGCACGTCGTCGATCCGGTCCGTCACCGTCAGACCCGCATCGAGAGCGGCCTGCTTGACCGGGCTCGGCGCCGGCCCCGCTCCCCTACCCCGGCGCTTGTCGGGCTGGCTCACCACGACGACGATGTCGTGCCCGGCGTCGATCAACGCCCGAAGCGAGGGCACCGCGGCCTCCGGTGAACCTAGGAACGCGAGCCGGGCCATATCGGAAAACCTACCGGTGCACCTCGAACCCCGCGCAGCGACCCCCCGGGGCGGTGCGGCCCGCTCAGAGCTTGTGAGCGGCTTCGCCCTCGCGACCGGCACCCTCGCTCGCAGAAGAGCTGCCGAGGGTCGTGGCCGTGGCCAGACCGAGTGAACGCGTGCGCAGCACCCGAAGCGCTTCCTTGCGTTGGTCGGGGTCGAGCCGGTCGACGAGGAGCACGCCGTCCAGATGGTCGAGCTCGTGCTGGTACACACGGGCTTCGAAATCGTCCGCCTCTATGGAGATCTCGTTGCCGTCGAGGTCGAACCCTGTGAGGTGGATCTCCTTTGGCCGGACGATCGGCCACGACAGCCCCGGCACCGACAGACAACCTTCTTCGTAGGTCCATTCGCCGCGTGCATCGGACATCTTCGGATTGACGACGCAGCGAGGACCCTTGTCGTCATGCAGGTCGCACACGAAAAGCCGCTTCTGCACGCCCACTTGGGGGGCAGCCAGACCCACGCCCGGCGCCTCGTACATCGTGGCCACCATGTCGTCGGCAAGAATCTTCAGCCGCCCGTCGATCTCGGTGATCTCGGGAGCGCGCTGGCGCAGCACCGGGTCGCCGTACATTCGGATCGCGTACGTCGCCACCCCGTCATCGTACCGACCGACCCCGTCCTCTTGGCTCACTGCTCATCTCGCAGCCTGCCGGCCCGAGCCTGCACCGAAGCCGCACTCATACCCGGACGGGGTCGACCTCCACTCGCAGACGGCCGGCAGGGCGTCTTACAGCGGCGAGGAGCGCGCACAGCTCGGAGTGGTCCTGAGCGCGCACCGACCATCTGCCGTCGAGGGGTCCACTCACCTCCACGCCTGGGGGCGCCGCCTCTCGCAACGCCTCACCGTAGGCGTCGGCGGCCGCCCCAGACACCACCGCCAACGCGCTGAACGGAGGGAGCCGCAGTGCCTGGCGCACGGAGCGCTCGGACTCCGACAGGCGCACGGGATCGGCGGACACTGCCGCAGCGAGCACCTCGTGCCCAGGCAGGCGAGTCTGCACGAGCACCCGGCCGGGGGCGCGACCCGGAGGGGCCTGTGACCCTGCGGACCCCGCCACCAACCGAGAGGCTCGCACCAGCAGGGCGAGCGCCTCTTCCGCGGCCCTCATTCTCGGCGCCAGTAACTCGGCGTCGAAGTCCAAGAAGGCCACCGCATCGGCCACCCGTGCCCGGTGCAGCACCGCCTCGGTCCCCACGACCACCGCGACGTCGAGCTCGGCCGACGCCCGACCAGCACCCGACGTGTCTCGCGCCAGCGCAGCATCACCGTCACCACCTCGCTCCTGCCCGGAGATCGGTCGCCGGCCTGGCGCGCCCCACACCTCGGCCACGGCTACGCCGGCGAGAGCTTCGAGCTCCTCGCGCGCTCGCGACACTCCGAGGCGAAGCGCGCGCATGCGCGCCGCACCACAGCGCGCGCAGACCACCGGGCGCTGCACACCGCAGCGCCGGCACCGCAACCGGCGGGCGTCGTCGTCCTCCAAGAGCTCCAGCGCCCCGCTGCAGTGTTCACAGCGCGCAAGCTCGTAGCAAGATGCACACGCCAAGAGACGCACCCGCCCCGTCCGGTTCAGCACGCACAACACCCGCCGCCCCGGCTGCCTTCCTGCCCAGCGAACCAGCGATACCAGGCGCCTCGAGAACAGACCTGTGCGCGGGTCGTCATCGCGACGATCGACGACCTCGAGCGCCGGCCATCCCTCGCGCTCAGCACGTCGAGAGGAGGTGACCAGCCTTCCTGCACTGAGGAGGTCCAGGGTCGGGCAAGGTGACACGAGGGCACAAGGCGCGCCGTCGCGGCTCGCTCGCTCTGCCACCACTTCCCAGGCGCACCAGGTAGGCGCGCGTTGTTCGTGGTATCCCTCGTCGTGAGCGTCGAAGACGAGCGCACCTGCAAGGCGCGGCAACGGAGCGAGCGCGGCCGTGCGCGTGCCCACCGCCACGCATCCTCCGGCACGGGCGGACGGCCAACCCCCGGGGAGCAACGCCACGGCTCGTCCAGAATCCGAGAGGCGAGCCGCGAGCCGCTCGGCTTGGTCGTGCTCGGGAACCAGGACGAGGACGCCTGCCCCCTTCGCGGCACCTTCGAGGAGGCTTGCCCCCGCAGCGGCGAGCGGGTAAAGGTCCGCAGCAGGCGCCAGGCACACCACGACCGTGCCGCCGGAGAGCGCCTCCTCCGAGAGCATGCGCGGATGGGCGAGCGACAGGGCCGACGGGTCTGTTCGCGGTGCTTCTGACACCTCTGGACAGCGCCCGCCGGCAGGGGGTCGACGAGTGGTACGAGGCGGCGGCAACTCGGCGACCGGCTGGCCGGCCGAGGCCGCTTTCAAGAAAGCCGACATCGGACCCGCCCACCGCCAGGCGGCCCACTGGGCGAGCGAGACCACAGAGGGCGGAGGACCCCAGCTTCGCACCGACTCGATGGGACGCAGTACGACCTCAGGACGTGGGACGACGTCCTCCTCCACCACCCAGGCGATCATGCGGCGTCCGTGGAGCACCACCCGCACTTGCGTTCCGACCCGGACGTGGTCGTCGAGAGAGGCGGGGACCGTGTAGTCGAAGGTCTTTCGGACAGCCGCGACATCAGGCAACACGCGTACGACGCGTTCTACCGGCACTCCTCTACAGGTCGAGCGCGTGCTTCAAGTCGTCGACCTTCGGCGTCGCCTCCCAGGTGAACTCCTTGTCACTTCGTCCGAAGTGGCCGTAGGCGGCTGTACGCCTGTAGATAGGTCGCAGCAGGTCGAGGTCTCGAACGATGGCAGCAGGACGAAGGTCGAACAGCTCGCGCACCGCCTGCTCGATGCGTACCGGGTCGACCACTTCGGTGCCGAAGGTCTCCACCATCAAAGACACCGGGTGGGCGATGCCGATCGCGTAGGCGACCTGCACCTCACAACGACGGGCGACCCCGGCTGCCACCACGTGCTTGGCTACGTACCGGGCCGCGTAGGAGGCCGAACGGTCCACTTTCGAAGGGTCCTTGCCCGAAAACGCTCCACCACCGTGACGGGCCATGCCGCCGTAGGTGTCCACGATGATCTTGCGACCCGTGAGCCCCGTATCAGCGTGCGGTCCACCCAGCTCGAAACGCCCCGTGGGGTTGGCGAGCACCCGGAGCTCTGACGAGTCGAGGTCGGGGGGAAGCAACGGATGGATCACGTGCTCGCGCAGATCGGGAAGCAGGAGCGTCTCGATGTCCACACCAGGGGCGTGCTGGGTGGAGACCAAGATCGTGTCCAGGGCGACGGGCCGGCCGTCCTCGTAGACGACGCTCACCTGTGTCTTGCCGTCGGGCCGCAGGTACGGCAGCACTCCCACCCGGCGAACCTGCGCGAGACGTTGCGCCAGTCGATGCGCGAGCCAGATAGGTACCGGCATGAGGTCGGGGGTCTCGTCGCAGGCGTAACCGAACATCATCCCTTGGTCACCGGCTCCCTGGGCGTTCAGCTGATCCTCGCCACCCGACCCGCTGCGCACCTCGTGCGCGGCGTTCACTCCCTGCGCGATGTCGGGCGACTGCTCGTCGAGAGCGACCATCACTCCGCAGGTTCGACCGTTGAAGCCGTTGCCTTCCTGGTCGTAACCGATGTCGCAGATCACGTCGCGGACCAGGCGGGGGATGTCCACGTAGCAAGTGGTGGTCACCTCACCTGCCACCACGACCAGACCAGTGGTGAGCAAGGTCTCGCAAGCCACTCGGGCCCGTGGATCGGCACCGAGGACGGCATCGAGGACGGCGTCCGAGATTTGATCCGCCATCTTGTCGGGATGGCCCTCGGTAACCGATTCGGATGTGAAGGTGTGGCGAACAGTCACAGGTCGCTCCTCGAGTCCGTGCCCCCACCCGTCGACCGGCTGTGATCGCGGAGGCGCTCGACCACAGTATCCAGAACGGCATCCGCCACCTCACCTTTCGACACCAGAGGCACTTCCTTGCGGCTGCCGTCAGCCCCCAGGATCATCACAGCGTTCGTGTCGTGGTCGAAGCCGGCCCCCGGTGCAGAGACGTCGTTGGCCACTATGAAGTCTGCTCCCTTGGCGCTGAGTTTTGCCGCGGCCCGCGGCACCACCTCGTGAGTCTCGGCCGCGAAACCCACGAGCACCTGGCCCTCTCGCCGGCGCCCGCCGAGCGCTGCGAGGATGTCGGGCGTCGGTTCGAGAACGATCTCGGGAAGACCCTCGGACCTCGCCAGTTTCCTGCTGGACGGCGCCTTCGGGCGAAAGTCTGCCACCGCAGCTGCCATCACCACCACGTCTGCCTCGTTTGCCTGCTCCAAGAGCGCCCTCTCCATCTCCGCGGCCGTGTCCACCCGCAAGACGGTCGCTCCCGGCGGGCCCGACTGGCCTGTCGTCGTGACGAGGACGACCTCCGCTCCGCGCTCCGATGCAGCATCTGCGATGGCATGACCCTGCTTTCCAGAAGAACGATTGCCGATGAAACGCACGGGGTCGAGCGGCTCGCGCGTTCCCCCCGCGCTTACCAGGACCCGCCTTCCCACCAGGTCCCTGCCGCGCCTCGCTCCACCTCGAGGGCGAATCTCGAGCACGGCGAGCACGGCGTCGACGACGTCGGCGGGTTCGGCCATGCGCCCTGCACCGACGTCCCCCCCGGCGAGTCGTCCTTCGGCTGGCGGCACCACGTGTACACCTCGGCCGACCAGAGTCGACAGGTTCTCCTGCACGGCCGGGTGTTCCCACATCTCTGTGTGCATGGCGGGGCACAGCACGACCGGCGCGCGCGTCGCGAGCACTGTGGCGACGAGAAGCCCGTCGGCGATCCCGCCCGCGTAGCAGCCGATGAACTTCGCGGTCGCCGGCGCTACCACGATCAAGTCGGCGCTTTGCCCCAAGCGAATATGAGGGATCGCCTCGGCGTCGTCCCAGAGGCTGTGGCGGCATCGCTCCGAGGCCAACGCAGAGAACGTGACCTCGCCCACGAACCGGAGGGCGTCATCGGTGAGCACCGGCACCACGTGCACCCCTGCGTCGACGAGGCGCCGGCACACCTCGACCGCCTTGTAGGCAGCGATGCCCCCCGTCACGCCGAGAACGACCTTCTTGCCCGCCGCCCGAGGTGTCATCGCCACCTTTCTCGCGCCTGCCGTCGGCAGGCGCCCCGTGCTACTCGCCCGTCTGCGCCTCGGGCAAGCCGTGAACGGCATCGGCTTGTGCACCGGGAACGTGCTCGCCTGCCTCCCCGCCTTCCGCGACAGCCGCCTCTACGACAGAGCTTTCGGAAGCGGTCCCTGCGGCGGAACCTTCGCCTGCACCATCTTCTGCTTCGTCGCTCTCGGCTTCTGCTTCGTCGCTCTCGGCTTCTGCTTCGTCGCTCTCGGCTTCGTCGGCACCGGGCTCGGGGTGGTGATACGTCACCTTCGTCGCCGCGATCTCCTCGAACGCGATTGTGAGTGGCTTACCGGACACCGAAGCGACCTGAGGCGGGATCACCATTCCCATGCCCTCTCCCAACTGGTTGTAGTACGAGTTGATCTGCCGGGCCCGCTTGGCCGACAGGGAGACGAGCGTGAACTTCGAGTCCACCTTGTCCAGGAGGTCTTCGATCGGGGGGTCGATGAGCGTGGTGCGACGCTGGGCCATCAGGCTCCTCTGCGGGGTTGGTCGAAAAGGTTTGGTCGGAGATTCAGTCGGAAAGCTCGGTCGCCACGGCCGTCCCGGGGGGCCCGCTCGGGCAAGCACCGGTCTGGGTACCTCCGCGCGGCTTGCGGCAACGGTCGAGTATACCGGCCACCTCAGCCACAGCCTGATCGATGTCATCGTTCACGACCACATACGGGGTCAAGGCCCGGCCGATCCGCTCCTCCTCGGCCCCCTTGGCGATACGCCGGGCCGTCTCCTCGTCGTCCTCGCCACGACCGCGAAGACGCTCGGCCTGCTCCTCGGCCGAGGGTGGCAGCAGAAGAACGACGAGCGCGTCGGGATGGCGCGCCTTGACCTGCTCGGCACCCTGCAGGTCGATCTCCAAGAGCACGTCCTTCGATGCGGGAGGGTCGGGAATCGGTGTGCCGTAGAGATTGCCGAGAAATTCAACCGTCTCGAGGAAGCCACTTGCCGCTCGGTGCTCCTCGAAGGTCTTGCGGTCCACGAAGGTGTACGCGTCTGGGGCCTCACCCGGACGGCGCGCGCGAGTCGTCCACGACCTGCTCAACCACAACGA
>JBELAS010000071.1:0-7042 GCA_049508615.1 Acidimicrobiales bacterium | reverse complement strand
CTATGCCAAGACCTTGCGCGCACAGTAGCGACAGGGTCCGGGCTCACTGGCGGCACGACGTCAGCGCGCGCCCAAGAACGCATCACCGTCTCGAGGAACGACTCGCTGATGACCTCGGCTTCGACGGCCAGCGTGAGCTCGATGCCGCGGGACCGAACCACGACGATCCTGGCGGCGTGATGCGCCGACGCTTCGAGGGAGGATCAACCGAGAAGCCTGATCCGACGAGGCGTCCTTGCGTGGCAGCTGAAGGAGCACCTTAGGGGGTGCTGAACCGATAGAGATCCATCGGCTGCGGGAATCCAATATCTTGGCGGTACCATCGTCGAGTGCCCACGCTGTCGGAGGTCGCAGCCCAGGCGTCAAAATGTACCCGCTGTCGGCTGGCTGCTGACCGGACCAATGTCGTCTTCGGCATGGGCAACCCGCATGCCGATCTCATGTTCGTCGGAGAGGGTCCGGGTGCCGAAGAGGACCGTCAGGGTTTGCCGTTCGTCGGTCGTTCGGGCCAGCTGTTGGACCGTCTGATGCGGCAGGAGACCGGCCTCACCCGAGAGCATTGCTACGTGGCGAACGTCATCCGGTGCAGGCCTCCCGGCAATCGCGATCCTCTTCCCGACGAGATCGAGGCATGCAGTCCGTATCTCGAAGCACAGCTCGAGCTCATAGCCCCACGTGTCGTCGTCACTCTCGGGAACTTCGCCACGCGCCGGCTTCTGAACACCTCGGAGGGCATCAGCCGTCTGAGGGGCCGTTCCTATCCGTTCCGAGGGGGCCACTTGGTCCCCACCTACCATCCCGCTGCCGCCTTGCGAGGCGGTGGGGAGATTGTGGCCGAGATGCGGGCGGATTTCGTCCGGGCAAAGCGGCTTCTGACCGGTGACGCCTCGTGAACCACCCCGCCGCCCCAGCGCCCGTACGCGCCGTACCCGAGCGCGGACCCGGTGCCTCCGAGTGTGCCCCGGCTCTGATCACCGCACGCAGCACCTCGGCCGGCGAGACCATGGCCCTTGCCGGCGCCCTGGCCCCTGCGCTCAGAGCCGGTGACGTCGTGCTCCTGGCCGGCGACCTCGGCACCGGGAAGACCACCTTCACCAAAGGGCTGGCGGAGGTCCTCGGGGTCACGGAACCGGTCACCAGTCCCACGTTCACGCTCGTCAGGACCTATCCGACGATCAGAAGTGTCGAGGAGCCCGCCGATCCATCGATTGTGAGGAACCTGGTGCACGTCGACGTTTTTCGTCTCGACCGTCTACAGGAGGTCGTCGATCTCGCGATCGGAGAGATGCTCGAGGAGGGCGCGGTGGCGGTGGTGGAGTGGGGTGACCTGGCGGCCCCGGTGCTCGGTCGCGACGCTCTGGTCGTGAACCTCTCCCACGGTTCGACTCCCGACGAGCGATCGGTATCCGTTGTGGTCACCGGCCCTTGGGAGTCGCGTCGCGACGAGCTCGGTGAGCGCCTGAGACCGTGGCGGTCACAGGACCCGGAAGCGATGAAGCGCTCGTCACGCGGGTCACACGGTCAAGACGGTCAAGAGCAGCACCAGCGACGATGAACGGCAAGGCGGCCTTCGGACTCGTGCTCGAGGTCGTTCACACACGCCGCGCTCGGCAAGAGTAGGGGCCGTGCTCGTCCTCGCCGTGGAGTCGGCCACGGAGTTGGCCGGGGTGGCACTCGCCGACGAGGCAGGCGTGATCGCGGTGGCGACGACATCGCGAGGACGTCGTCATGCCGAGTCGATCGTCCCCTCGGTCGCGCTCGTCTGCGATCGCGCCGGCACGTCCGTACGCGCCCTCGACGGTGTCTGCGTGGATGTGGGACCGGGGTTGTTCACAGGCCTACGCGTAGGAATAGCGACGGCAAAGGCGCTTGCCTTCGCGCTCGGGATACCCGTCGTTACTGCTACCAGCCTCGAGGTCCTGGCCCAGGCTCTCTGCGGTGCTGGCGCGGCGATGGGAAGTCTCCTGGTTCCGGTGGTGGACGCAAGGCGAGGCGAGGTGTTCTGCGCACGGTTCCGCGTCACTAGCCGAGACGCCGGTGACATCGTGCAGGTGGGAGACGGTGACATCGTGCAGGTGGGAGAGGACCTCTTGTGCTCCCCGGAGGATCTCGTCGCCTTCCTCTCGCAGCTCGTAGAACCATTCGTGCTTGCCGGCGACGGAGTCCTTCGCTACGTCGAGATGCTTGGCGAGCTGCCAGGGGCGAGGCTGGCGTCCGCCGCGCTCGCCAGTCCACCGGTAGATGTGCTTGCGACGATCGGCGTGGCCCGTCTCCGTGCCGGTCTCGGGCTCGATGCAGCGAAGATCGCTCCCAGGTACTTGCGCGAAGCCGACGCCCGCATCAACTGGGAGCAGCGTCTACCCCCCCGCGAGCCCTCGCGTACGGTGTTCTGACGGTGGCAGGCGACGTTCTGGGTTCCGCGCCCCCAGGAGGCCTCGACGGTGACGGCAGGACCGGAGGTCGCGACCGACCAGAGGACATGCTCGGGGCGGTGCGGATCGTGCCCCTTCGACGCCGGCACCTGCGCCCGGTGGTGCGCATAGAGGAGGACGCCTATCTTCGGCCGTGGTCTGCATCCCTCTTCCTGTCCGAGATCTCCCAGAGGTCCTCGCGCAGGTACACGGTGGCCGTCGTCGGTCCGATGGTGATGGGCTACTGCGGGTTGATGGTGGTGGGGGACGAAGGCCACGTCACCACTCTCACGGTCGACCCCCGCTGGCAACAGCGTGGAATCGGGACCTTGCTCCTGCTCGACTTGGCTCGTGCCGCCCCCCGGCTCGAGGTGCACCACCTCACCCTCGAGGTGAGGGTGGGCAACGCTCCGGCTCAGGTGATCTACCGGCGCTTCGGCTTTGCGCCGGCGGGGGTGCGGAAGAACTACTACCCCGAGAACGGGGAGGATGCCATCGTCATGTGGGCACGTGACATCGACACGCCTCTCTACGCCGACAGGTTGAGCCGGATCGAGTCGCGGCTCAGGTCATCGCGATGACCGCACCGGTCGCAAGCGGTGTGACGCTGGGCATCGAGACTTCGTGCGACGAGACAGCAGCAGCGGTGGTGGTCGGGGGAGGCGACACCCGCTCGTCGGTGGTGGCGAGCCAGGTGGAGGTCCACGCGACCTTCGGCGGGGTCGTGCCGGAGCTGGCGAGCCGGGCTCACCTCGAGGTCCTCACTGCCGTGGTGCAGCGCGCCCTCGAAGAGGCCGAGCTGAAGTTCCAGGTGCCTGAGACGCCAGCGATCGACGTCGTCGCCGCAACCGTGGGCCCGGGGCTCGTGGGCTCCCTGCTCGTGGGTGTGAGCGAAGCCAAGGCCCTGGCGCTCGCTTGGGGACTCCCGTTCGTGGGCGTGAACCATCTGGAGGGCCATCTCTTCGCAGCCTTGCTGGACCACAGCGATCTTCCCTGGCCGCTCGTGGTGTTGCTGGTGTCGGGCGGGCACACCATGCTGATCTCGATGGAGGGACCGGGCCGCTACCGCCAGCTCGGCCAGACCCTCGACGACGCGGCCGGCGAGGCGTTCGACAAGGTGGCTCGCTTCCTCGGACTCGGCTATCCGGGGGGTCCGGCCATCGAGCTGGCGGCCGCTTCGGGGGACCCCCGAGCTTTCGCCCTTCCCCGTGCCATGCTCGGCGAGGGTCTCGACCTCTCCTTCAGCGGGCTCAAGACTGCTGTGGTCCACACGGTGCGCCGGTCTCCCGCCGCCTCGAACGCCGACGTGGCGGCGACGTTCCAACAGGCGGTGGTGGATGTTCTCGTGGCGAAGGCGGTTCGGGGCGTCGAGGAGTCAGGAGCGGGAGGGGTGTGCCTCGCTGGCGGGGTCGCGGCAAACGCGTCCCTGCGGGAGTCCTGGAGGGCTGCCTGCGAGCAGCTCGGCCTGCCCATATACCTGCCCCGCCTGGCCATGTGCACCGACAACGCGGCGATGATCGCGGCGGCCGGGTGGTTCCAGCTCTGCCAGCGCGGACCGAGCCCCTTCGACACGGGTGCCCAGCCGAACTTGCGCCTGCCTCTGCTGCCCTGAACCGGCCTCTGGCTCGGCCGGGCGCGGTTGCCTGTGCGGTTCTGTCCCGGTAGTGTTAGCACTCGCAAGGTCAGAGTGCTAACAACGTGCCCACAGGAGGCCCGCCTGCCATGAAGCTTCACCCCCTCGAGGACCGGATCGTCGTCCGTCCCGGCGAGTCCGAGGAGACCACAGCGTCGGGGCTCGTCATCCCCGACACCGCCAAGGAGAAGCCCCAGCAGGGCGAGGTTCTCGCTGTCGGCCCCGGCCGGCGCGCCGAGAACACCGGCGAGGTAGTGCCGCTCGGCGTAGCCGTCGGCGACACCGTCGTCTACTCGAAGTACGGCGGCACCGAGATCACAGTGGACGGCGAAGACCTGCTGATCCTCTCCGGTCGTGACGTGCTCGCCAAAGTCGACAAGTAGTCCGGAACCGAGATGCCGAAGATCCTGAAGTTCGACGAGCAAGCGCGCCGCGGGCTCGAGTCGGGAGTGAACAAGCTCGCCGACACCGTCAAGGTCACGCTCGGCCCGAAGGGTCGCAATGTGGTCATCGACAAGAAGTTCGGTGCTCCCACCATCACCAACGACGGCGTGACGATCGCGCGCGAGGTCGAGCTGGAGGACCCGTTCGAGAACATGGGTGCCCAACTGGTGAAGGAGGTGGCGACGAAGACCAATGACGTCGCCGGCGACGGCACCACTACGGCGACCCTGCTGGCGCAGGCCCTCATCCACGAGGGGCTGCGCAACGTGGCCGCCGGTGCGAGCCCTATGGCCTTGAAACGCGGCATCGAGAAGGGCGTCGAGGCCGTAGTGGGCCAGGTCAAGAAGCTGGCCAAGGAGATCGACTCGAAGACCGAGATCGCGCAGATCGCATCGATCTCGGCCGCGGACACCTCTATCGGTGAGGTGCTCGCCGAAGCCATCGACAAGGTCGGCAAGGACGGGACGGTGACCGTAGAGGAGTCGAACACGTTCGGCCTCGAGCTCGAGTTCACCGAGGGAATGCAGTTCGACAAGGGCTACCTATCGCCGTACTTCGTCACCGACCCCGAGCGTCAGGAAGCGGTCCTCGACGAGCCGTTCGTGCTCATCGCGAACCAGAAGATCAGCGCAGTTCACGACCTCGTTCCGGTGCTCGAGAAGATCATGCAGACCGGCAAGCCGCTTCTCGTGATCGCTGAGGATGTCGAGGGTGAGGCGCTGGCCACGTTGGTGGTCAACAAGATCCGCGGCACCTTCACCTCGGTGGCGGCGAAAGCTCCCGGTTTCGGCGAGCGCCGGAAGGCGATGCTGCAAGACGTGGCAATCCTTACCGGTGCTCAGGTGATCTCCGAGGAGATTGGTCTGAAGCTGGAGAACGCCACGATCGACCTGCTCGGCAAGGCGCGCCGCGTCATCATCACCAAGGACGACACCACGATCGTCGAGGGTGCGGGCTCCGAGGAGGACGTGAAGGGCCGGATCGCTCAGATCAAGCGCGAGATCGACGAGACGGACTCCGACTGGGACCGCGAGAAGCTCCAGGAACGCCTCGCAAAGCTCGCCGGCGGCGTGGCCGTGGTGCGGGTCGGCGCGGCCACAGAGGTCGAGCTCAAGGAGAAGAAGCATCGCATCGAAGATGCTCTCTCGGCCACGCGAGCGGCCATCGAAGAAGGCGTCGTCGCGGGCGGTGGTGTGGCGTTCGTGCGAAGCCGCGAGGCGGTGGAGAAGCTGGCTAAGAGACTCACCGGCGACGAAGCCACCGGGGCGCGAATCGTCGCGCACGCCCTCGACGAGCCGCTCAAGTGGATCGCGATCAACGCCGGTCTCGAAGGTGCGGTCACGGTCCGCCAGGTGCAGGCCGAGAGCGGTGCGACAGGGCTCAACGCGGCCACCGGGAACTTCGAGGACCTGGTGAAGGCCGGGGTCATCGACCCGGCGAAGGTCACGCGGTCGGCGCTCCAGAACGCCGCCTCGGTTGCCGGCCTCCTTCTCACCACCGAGGCGCTCGTGGCAGACAAGCCCGAGAAGCATGACAGCGCCGCCGCCGCCGCCGCTGCCGCCGGCATGGGAGGCATGGGAGGCATGGGAGGCATGGGCGGGATGATGTGACGGGGGGGCGTCAGCTCCGCCCGATAGCGTCGACCTGAGTGGAGGCTTGCGCAAACACAACCCCGAGATCCGACGATTCTCAGAGACCGAGGGGTCCTGTCCCCTGGGCGAAGCTCACTCCCGAGGCCCGGCGGGGCATCGGCGTCGGGCGTGTCCGGATGGCCGTGGAGGCGAGAAATCGCTCTCTCGCGACAGCCGAGCGGGTGTTCGAGGGAGAGCTCTCTGATCCCGGGGCGCGCGCCGCCGTCCTCGTTCCCCTCTTCGAGGAAAGGGGCGAGGCTCGGGTCGTGCTTACCCGGCGCGCAGCCGACCTTCGCACTCACCCCGGGGAAGTGAGCTTCCCCGGGGGTCGCCTCGACGCTGGAGAGGCTCCCGAAGAAGGGGCGCTTCGGGAGGCCGCCGAGGAGATCGCTCTTGATCCCGGTTCCGTAGAGCTGGTGGGGCGGCTCACCCCGCTCTCCACCCTCTCTTCTGGTACCGCCATCACCCCCGTGGTGGGGGTCCTCCCTTCACGTCCGAGGCTCCTGGCAAACCCGAGCGAGGTCCAGCGCGTCTTCGACGTGGCGCTGGCGGAGCTTGCCAGCATGGAAGTGTTCCGTGAGGAGCGCTGGGTGGTCTCGGGCTCCTCGTTTCCGGTGTGGTTCTTCGAGCTGGATGAAGACACGATCTGCGGTGCCACCGCAAGCATCCTCGTCGAGCTTCTTCGCCTGGTGTTCGAGGCGTGACCTGGCAGTGGGGCTAGCGGTGGTGCGGTGACGGTGGGCGGTATCGTGGAGGGCAAATCGGGTGGCGGGCAGGAGGAAGCCAGGTGACCGACATCGAAATCGGGATCTACAAGTCCGGCCGGCAGGCCTACGGTTTCGATGACATCGCCATAGTCCCGAGCAGGAGAACGCGCGACCCCGAGGACATCGACATCTCCTGGGAGATCGATGCCTTTCGTT
>JBELAS010000070.1:0-7266 GCA_049508615.1 Acidimicrobiales bacterium | reverse complement strand
AGACGAGATCGGCCCGAGCCTGAGATGGGCAACCGCGCAGGTGACGAAGAACGAGCGGCGCGGACCCGGCTTCGAGCCTGCGCAAGCCGGACGCCAGGTGGCCGCGGCGCAACCGACGCCTGCTTCGGCCGGGCAGGCCGGCGGTTACGGATACGACGAGGAGCCCTTCTAGATGGCACGAGGCACCGAGCGAACCAGTCGTCGCAGCGCCAAGGAGGCGGCGCGCAGGACGAAGAAGAAGCCCTGCGCGTTGTGCAGGGACAAGATCGAGTGGGTCGATTACAAGGACGTCGGCATGCTCCGCCGGTACATGAGCGACCGGGGCAAGATTCGGGCCCGGCGGGTCACGGGGAATTGCACCCAGCACCAGCGCGAAGTGGCATTGGCGATCAAGACGGCGCGGGAACTCGTGTTGTTGCCCTACACGCAGCGCACGACGGCCGAGCGTTCGGGGGGCCGCGGCCGCGGCACCCGTGGAGAACGTCCGGAGCGCCCCGGCGGTCCGGGTAGGCCGCGTTCGTTCGACGCTGTCACCGAGGCCGGAGACGAGGTGGTGGGAGCCGACGAGGCACCGGCCGAAGAGATCGAAGAGGTCGTAGAGGGCGAGCTCGCAGAGGAGGCCACCGAGGACCTGAGGGAGGAAGAGCTCGCAGACGTTGACGAGGCCGAGGAGCTTGCCGCGGCATCGGGCGACGGTTCGGAGGCTGAGCCCGCTGAGGTTTCCGCCAGGGACACGGTCGCCGGCAACGGTGCGGCCGGGGGCGATGTGACGGGGAACGGTGCGTGATGCGGGTGCTGCTTCGCCGCGACATCGACGGCGTGGGCAAGCGGGGCGAGGTCGTGGAGGTAGCGAAGGGCTTCGCCCGTAACTACCTGTTCCCCACCGGACGGGCGCTCATGGCCGGTGCCGGAACGGAACAGCAGGCCTCCGCCATGCGACGCGCGCGTGACCTGCATGACACGCGCGACCGTGAAGCTGCGGAGACGGTGTCCCAAGTTCTCACGGGGACTACCGTCACGGTGGTGGCGAGGGCGGGGACCGGGGGCCGTCTGTTCGGTTCAGTGACAGCGTCCGACGTCGCGGAGGCGGTGGAGGCTCAGACCGGGGCCGTCGTCGACCGCCGGAAGATCCTGCTTGCCGAGCCGATCAAGTCCCTCGGTACGCACCTGGTGCCTGTGGGGCTCCACTCAGCGGTGCAGGTGGAGCTGATCGTGGAGGTCGTCGCCAGTACCTGAGAGTTGCCGTCGGTGCGGCCTCGAACAGCTGGCTCGACTCCTTTGCCGGGGCAGGTCCCTGCATTGCTCCTTCGGTGTTCGCGACGGCTCTGTATGAAGGCGTTACAGCCTCTGTGTTGGATGTTCCTTGTGGGAGGAAACATCCTGTGATGACCCGATATCAGGTGGGTTGGTCCGGGCGCGCCACGCTCTCGCATTTGTCCACAGAGTCATCCCCTGTGCTGCGGTCGATTTCCACACCTTTCGCCTATCATCCTCTCGTTCTGCGCAGGGCTCTCGGGTCATGGTTATAGGATCATGACGCAGGCCTTGGAGAGCACGCGCGTCCGGCATCTGCAGGCTGTCGGAGGCCGCGTTCCGCCCCATAATCTTGATGCCGAGGAATCGCTGCTCGGGGCGATGCTCCTCTCGCGCGACGCGATAGCCGCCGCACTCGAGTGTTGCAGCGCCGAGGACTTCTACAAGCCGGCGCACGTGCACATCTTCGCCGCCATCTGCGCCCTCTACACCCGAGGGGAACCGGCGGACCCGGTGACGGTGGTGGACGAGCTACGCCGCTCGGGAGTGCTCGAGGCGATCGGGGAGCCCTCGATTCTCCTTTCCCTCCAGGTCAACACCCCGTCGACCGCCAACGCTTCTCACTACGCCCGGATCGTCGAGGAGCACGCGCTGCTACGGAGACTGGTGGCGGTGGCTGGCGAGATCGCCGAACTCGGCTACGGCGTCCCGGAGGACGTCTCCGAGGCTGTCGACCGGGCCGAGGCGCTGGTTTTCGAGGTGGCCCAGCGCCGGGTGGTCGACAGCATGTCACCGCTTCGCGACCTGCTCGCTCAGAGCCTCGACCACTTGGAGGCCCTCGTCGAGCGGGGCGAGACGATCACGGGCGTGCCCTCCGGCTACACCGACCTCGACGAGCGCCTCGCAGGCCTGCAGAAGTCGAACCTGGTGGTGGTGGGGGCCCGTCCCTCCATGGGAAAGGCCCTCGCACTCGACACGCCGGTCGCGACGCCCGGTGGGTGGACGACGATGGCTGAGCTTCGAGTCGGCGATCAGGTCTTCGATGAGAAGGGCCAGCCGTGCCGTGTCGATTACACATCGCCGATCTTCGTAGGCCATTGCTGCTATCGGGTTTGCTTCGATGACGGCTCCGCACTCGTCGCTGACGCCGACCATCGTTGGCTCGCTTATGACTTCCCTGCGTGGAAGTCCCATCGTGAGCGGACCGCTCTCGTCAAGTTGGGGCCAACTGCAAACCCGCGCTTGGCCCGCGACCAGTCGTCGCGCTGGCGATTGCCGCGCGTCATCACCACAGAGCAAATGCTCGTCGAAGGCATTCGCAGAGCGGACGGTCGCCCGAACTGGTATGTCCCCCTTGCCGATGCCATCGAAGGTCCGGAGTCGGACCTGCCGGTCGACCCATATGTATTGGGGTGTTGGCTGGCCGACGGATCGACGGCGAATTCCGAATTGACCATTGGAATCGAGGATGGTCCACATTTCGTCGCTGAGTTCGAGCATCGCGGGTACCTGCTCACCAAGAGGAGCGCGCTCCAGTGGGCGACCATACCCGTTGCTGGGAGTGGCAGGTGGCAGGGGTGTACGGGTCCCTGCCGAGTGTTGGCGCGTGAGCTCGAGAGCGTGGGTCTCTTGTGTGGTGCGCGCAAGCACATCCCGGCTCCGTACATGCGTGCTTCGTTCAAGCAGCGTTTGCAGCTTGTCCAGGGTCTCATGGACGCCGGCGGCACGGTGACCAATAGCAACGGCACGGTCGAGCTCTGCCTCTCGGATCGCATGCTTCTCGAGCAGGCCTGGGACCTGGTGTGTTCGCTCGGTCAAAAGCCCTTCCCAATCAGGCGCCGGGTGGTACGGCTTACCAGCAGTCGGTCGGCTGAGGCGTGGCGTTGCTGGTGGACCCCGACGGACCCGGTTTTTCGATTGCCGCGCAAGGCAAGCCGTCTCGCGGCCACGGTGAGCTCCCATGCGAATGGCCGGCACACCAGACGAGCGATCGTTGTCATCGAAGAGGTGCCCAGCGTGCCCGTGCGTTGCATCGCCGTTGGCTCAAAGTCCCATCTCTTTCTCGCCGGGCGGTCGATGATCCCAACGCACAACACCAGCTTTGCGCTCGGCATCGTGAACCATGCTGCGGTCCACGCGCGAGTTCCGGTACTCATGTTCTCCCTCGAAATGAGCCATCTCGAGCTCACCCAGCGCATGTTGTGCTCCGAGGCGCGTGTGGATGCCATCCGAATGCGCAACGGGCGCCTGCTCGAGTCCGACTGGCCGAAGATCTCCTCGGCCATCGGCCGGCTCGGTGATGCTCCTATCTACCTCGACGACAATCCGAACGTCACTATCATGGACATACGGGCGAAGGCGCGGCGTCTGAAGGCGCGCGAGGGTGTGGGCCTGGTAGTCGTCGACTACCTGCAGTTGATGACCGGTCACGCTAGGAGCAGGGCCGAGAACCGCCAGGTGGAGGTCTCCGAGATCAGCCGCGGGCTAAAGGTGCTCGCACGCGAGCTAGACATCCCCGTCGTCGCCCTCTCGCAGCTCTCGCGGAACCTGGAGATGCGCCAGGACAAGCGGCCGGTCCTTGCAGACCTCAGAGAAAGCGGCAGCATCGAGCAGGACGCAGACGTCGTGCTGTTCATCTACCGTGACGAGTTGTACAACCCTGATTCGCCGGACAGGGGCACCGCCGATGTCATCATTGCCAAACACCGAAACGGACCGACGGGGCTGGTGCAGTTGGCCTTCGTGGACCACCATACGCGCTTTGCCAACATGGCACGCGTCTGAGCCGTGCGTCTGGATGCGGCCCTGGATCTTCGTCCTCGGGGAGCTATGAGCAGTACGAGAAGCGAGCCGTCAGGTCTCGGTCACAGAGCGCGCCTCGGTCACAGAGCGCGCCTCGGTCACGGAGTGCGTCTCGGTCATGGAGTGCGAAGGCGGCGGGGTCTCCCGTCCTGAAGCGGGCGTTTCACGAGCCGGAGGCTTCTCACCTGGGAGGGAGTGCGAGTCGGCGACCGGACGGGGGATCTGTACCCAGAACGTGGCGCCTCCGGTCCCGTTGGACACGACACCCACCCGGCCTCCATGGGCACGCGCGATGGCTGAGACGATCGCCAGGCCGAGCCCGACACCCCCGGAAGAGCGTGTCCGTGAGGGATCGGCCCGGTGGAACGGCTCGAAGATGTGCTCGCGTTCCTCGGGTGGGATGCCCGGCCCGTGGTCAGTGACTTCCACACCGACCGCTGCGGGCTCCGCGCTGAGGTGGACCTCTATCGGCGTACCAGGTGGTGTGTGCCGGATGGCATTTCCGAGCAGGTTGTCGAGAACCTGCCGCAGTCGGTCGGCGTCGCCTACCACCGACGCGGCACCGGGCGAGTCCAAGCTGATGGCGCGCTCGGGCGCAGCCACGCGTGCCGCGTCGACCGCAGCGGCTGTGATCTCGGCCAGGTTGACCTGATCGAGTGCCAGTGGTCGTTGCCGGTCGAGCCTGGCCAGGAGGAGCAGATCGTCGACCAGGACGCTCATTCGGTTCGCGTCTTCGCGAATGTGACGCATCGAAGTGGCAAGGTCCTCCGGACGATCCCGAGCGCCGCGGTCGAACAGCTCGGCGTAACCCCGGATCGACGTGAGAGGGGTGCGGAGCTCGTGTGAAGCGTCGGCCAGGAATCGGCGAAGCCGTTCTTCTGAGGCTGTCCGCGCGGCGAAAGCCTGCTCGATCTCGGAGAGCATGGTGTTCAGCGCTGCCCCGAGTTGTCCTACCTCGGTGTGAGTGTCCGCATTTGTGACGCGGCGTGACAGGTCACCGGCCGCAATGGCCCCCGCAGTTGTAGCCATCTCGTCGAGTGGACGGAGTCCCCGCCTCACGATCCACCACGCCAGCGCGCCGAGCGCGGCCAGAACGGCCAGGGTTACCAAGAGCTCGACGAGCAGAAGGTGGCCAAGTGTTTGGTCCACCGAAGAGAGCGATTCGGCGACTATTAGGGTGCCGAGAACGTCGCCGGCGGCGTCGGGTACCGGTGCCGCGAGAACCCGGTAGCTCACAGCATTAGCTCCGCCGCTCGAAGTATCGAACAGTTCTTGCGTGGTCGACGTGCTTCCAGATCCGGGTAGAGCGGTGGGCAGTACGGGAGTCGGAAGGGGGAATCCGATCTCCGGTCGAGATACCACGTCGCCACTGGCGTCACGAAGCTGCACCCAGACGCCCGGCGGCACTTGTACGACCCTGGGAGATTCCCGAGCGAAGCTTCCGGGCAGCAGAGCGGTCTCGAGCGACTGCGCATCGGATGCGGTGCTCTGAAGCTGCTGATCGACTTGCGAGAAGAGGTAGGACCGAAGCGAGGTGTACGTGACCACGTCGGCGATGATCAGGCCTACGGCAACGATGCCGACCAACACGAGCAGCAGGCGCAACCGCAGGGTCATCGCGGATCAGGCGGCCGTCGAATCGTGTACCCGACACCTCGCACGGTGTGGATGAGCGGAGGCCCAAGACTGTCGATCTTCTTGCGCAGATAGCTGATGTAGATCTCGACGACGTTTGCATTGCCGTCGAAGTCGTAGTTCCACACGCGGTCGAGGATCTGCGACTTCGACACGACCCTTCCTGCGTTCAGCAATAGGTAGTGGAGCAGCTTGAACTCGGTCGGGGTGAGCTCGATCGTCGTCGATCCACGGAACACCTCGTGACTTTCCTCGTCGAGCTGTAGATCGCCGACCTGTAGTTGCCCGCCCTCCTTGTTGCCGTGCGCCCGGCGGAGGATGGCGCGCACCCGAACGACCAGCTCCTCCACGCTGAAGGGCTTGGTCATGTAGTCGTCGCCGCCCAGGGTGAAGCCCCGTAGCTTGTCGTCGAGGGTGTCGCGCGCTGTGAGGAACAAGACGGGCAGCCGCCCGCCGATCCCGTCCCTGCTCATGCGCTGGAGCACGTCGAACCCGGTCAGGTCCGGGAGCATCACGTCGAGAACGACGAGGTGAGGCCGGAATGACGTCACAGCCTCGAGAGCCTCGCGACCCAGATGGGCTACCTGCACCTCCATGCCTTCGTAGCGCAACGCCATCGAAAGCAAGTCCGTGATGCTCTGCTCGTCGTCGACGACGAGGATGCGCGCAGGCGCGTGATGGCTTGTTGTTGTGTCGACCGGGCTCGAGAGAGAAGGGCTGGAGACGGATGAACTGGACATGTGAGTCGACCTCCCTGAGAAGAACTCTGCCTGCTCAACCTGTGAGTTTTCTGTGAATTGGTTGAAGACAGGAAGGTTTGTTCTCCAGCGTTATCCGAGGATCAGGCGCCGCGGGGTCACGGACTGGTGTGAAGGACAACCCCGGAGTCAGCGGTCAGCCGCCGACACCGAGCTTGTTCTGATCAGGTAGCGCCGATCAGGTGTCGCCTATCAGGTGTTGCCGACGCCCGGGGTGGCTGCCCCGGCCGGTCGGCGACGGGGACGGGGCGCCGGGCGCCGGGCGACGGGGGCGGGGCCCTGGGCGGCGGGAGCGGGGCGCCCGACGATGCACAGCCGCTCGTGTGCCTGGACCCGGCCCGGTTCGTCCTCTGGAAACTCGAGTTCGATTGAGTCCGTCTCGAGGCGGGAGGCTTTGTCGTCGTCGCCAGTCGCGAGGTCGCAGAGGGTCTTGTCGATCAGCCGGACGATCTCGTCACACCGTTTGCCCAGTGTCATCGGGCCTCCCTCGTTCCTAGAGCATCGGCAAGGAGGTGATGTTGCTGAAGAGCGAAAGGCCCTTCTTCACAGGGCGATTCGGCAGGTCGTTGTCACTGCGGTACGGCGGGAGGAGGAAGGTAGAGCAGCCGACCTTGGCGTAGCAGGGGTGGAGACCGACATGGCAAGCCGACAAGGGGTCCGGCCAACTCCGTCCGGGCGCCGAAGGCGAGCAGTAGGGACCCGGTCGTATCGGCGAGGAGCCAGCAGGCGAATAGCCGGCGCAAAGCCCGGTGCCCGTGCTGAGTGTGCCTGTGCTGCTCAGACGGGGACCGAGTTGCCTCCCACGGATCGCCGCAGC
>JBELAS010000007.1:0-14014 GCA_049508615.1 Acidimicrobiales bacterium | reverse complement strand
CGCGATGCGCTCTGGGCGTCACCCGAATGGAGCCGCCGCCGCCGAGGGCGTCGTCGAGGACGCACCAAGGGATCAGCGCAGCGCGACCGGAAGGGCAACGGGAGGACGCGCCGGCGCCGGCGAGCGCCTTCATCGTTTGCTCGCCGTGCTCACATGGCTCGCCCGACAGGGGCGGGCTCCTGTGGCCGAGCTGGCCGAGCGCTTCGGGCTCTCGCCCGCAGAGCTGGTTGCAGATCTCGAGCTCGCGGCTTGTTGCGGCCTTCCTCCTTACACGCCGGACCAGTTGATGGAGATCATCGTCGACGAGAACGAGGTGATTGCCGATTTGGGGCCCGATCTCGCCCGGCCCCGCCGGCTTACCGCCGCCGAGGGCTTCGCTCTGGCCGTATCGGCGCGGGCGATCCTCTCGGTGCCCGGAGCCGACCCCGAGGGGGCCTTGGCCCGAGCTCTCGGGAAGTTGGAGGCGACCCTCGGAGACCTCGGATCACTTCGGGTCGACCTCGACGAACCGCCACACCTCGCGGCAGCACGACAAGCTGCCCTCGCTCATGAGCAGCTCGAGTTGCGCTACTACTCCGTGTCGAGCGACGAGGAGTCGCTGCGCGTGGTCGATCCTGTGGACGTGGTAGCGGTGGACGGCCGGTGGTTCCTCGACGGCTATTGCCACCGCGCCGAGGGGATGCGCAGGTTTCGTGTCGACCGCATCTCGATGCTGCGCCCGACGGGAAAGAAAGTGGAGCCGTCAGTGCCAGCGCCGGGTGATCGAGTGCCGACCAGCGCCGCGTTCGTCCCAGGCCCCGATGCCACCGTCGCCCACCTTTCGGTCGACGAAGCGGGGGCCTGGGTCGCCGAGGCGGTACCCGTCCTCTCCACCGCAGGGTTGGCCCACGAACGCACCGAGGTGGCGCTTGGCGTGGCGAGCACCGTGTGGTTCGAACGGCTTCTGCTGCGTCTTGGGCCTCATGCGGAGGTGCTCGGACCACCGGAGTTTGTCGACGTCGGGCGCGACGCGGCACGCCGGTTGCGTGGCCGTTACCGACACGCTCGCTGAGGGCGCCACGTTCGCTGAGGGCGCCACGTTCGCCGAGGACGGCACGTCCGCCGAGGGTGGTGCCTCTTGACCTGGATGTTTGTTACAGGTACTATAGCTGACTAACCTAGTCAGAGTTATCAGGATTCGGTCCGCAGAGTGTCGCCCCGTGTCGGTGGGCTGCAGCGGGGACCGGTCAGAGGAGGAAACCGACCATGCCCGACTGGGGCTTCGAGACCCGCCAGATTCACGCCGGCGCAGTGCCCGACCCCACCACCGGGGCACGGGCCGTTCCCATCTACCAGACCACCAGCTACACGTTCCGAGACACGGCCCACGCCGCTGCGCTCTTCGGTCTTCAGGAGCTGGGGAACATCTACACCCGGATCATGAACCCCACCCAGGCGGTCTTCGAGGAGCGGATCGCCGCGCTGGAAGGCGGGGTAGCCGCGCTGGCGGTGGCCAGCGGTCAGGCGGCCGAGACGATCGCACTGCTCAACCTGGCGGAGAACGGCGGCCACATCGTGTCCTCGGCATCTCTCTACGGCGGCACGTACAACCTGTTCCACTACACGTTGCCGAAGCTAGGTGTGGAGGTCAGCTTCGTCGACGATCCGGACGATCTCGACGCTTGGCGCGCCGCCATCCGGCCGAACACCAAGGCGTTCTACGCGGAGACGCTCGGCAATCCCAAGGGCGACGTGCTCGACTTCGAGGGCGTGTCCGAGATCGCCCACGACCACCGATTCCCACTCGTGGTCGACAACACGGTGGCGACGCCCTACCTGGCACAACCCTTGCATGAAGGCGCCGACATCGTCGTGCACTCTGCGACCAAGTTCATCGGGGGGCACGGCACGTCGATCGGTGGCGTCATCGTGGACGGTGGCGTGTTCGACTACGAGGGAAGTGGCCGGTTCCCCGGGTTCACCGAACCGGACCAGAGCTACCACGGGCTGGTGTTCGGTGAGCTTCCCGAAGACCTCTTCCCCGCGCGCTTCGTCCTAAAGGCCCGGCTGCAGTATTTGCGCGACACGGGACCAGCCATCTCTCCCGTCAACTCGTTCCTGTTCCTGCAGGGGCTCGAGACCCTCAGCCTGCGCATGGAGCGACACGTGCAGAACGCCACGACCGTGGCCAGGTGGCTCGAAGCGCGCGACGACGTGGCGTGGGTTGCGTACCCAGGTCTTGCCTCGAGCCCTTGGTACGAGCGCCAGCAGAGGTACCTGCCTCGCGGAGGCGGCGCCATCTTGGCCTTCGGGATCGAGGGCGGTGCCGAGGCCGGCCGGAAGTTCATCGAGGGGCTCGAGCTCTTCAGCCACCTCGCCAACATCGGCGACGTGCGGAGCCTGGCAATCCACCCGGCGTCCACTACGCACTCACAGCTGACCGAGGCGGAGCAGGTCACCGCAGGCGTGACCCCCGACCTCGTGCGACTCTGCGTCGGGCTCGAGTCCATCGAGGACATCCTCGCCGATCTCGAGGCCGGCCTGCGTACGGCCAAGGTCTCATGAGACGAAGAGCGCTACCCGGCGTTTGGCGACCCGGCGACCATCCGGGCCGGCGTGAGTTCGCCGCACTGTTCGGCGAGGGCGGCAACGGCATCACACTGGAAGGCGGTGGTTCGCTCCCGGAGGTCTTGGTGGCCTACGAGACGTGGGGCGAGCTCGATCATGCCCGGAGCAACGGGGTCCTGGTCCTCCATGCGCTCACGGGCGACTCCCATGCAGCCGGTCCGGCCGGCCTGGGGCATCCCACCCCGGGATGGTGGCACGGCATGATCGGACCCGGTGCGCCGATCGACACGGACCGGTACTTCGTCGTCTGCCCGAACGTGCTCGGCGGGTGCCAGGGCACGACCGGCCCGGCATCGCCCGCTCCAGACGGCAGGCCCTACGGCTCGCGGTTCCCGCAGGTGACCGTACGTGACCAGGTCGCGGTGGAGGCCGCACTGGCCGAACATCTCGGCATCGAGCGGTGGGCGGGCGTGGTCGGGGGCTCGATGGGCGCCATGCGGGTCCTCGAGTGGTGCGTCGGCCACCCCGACCGGGTCAGCCGGGCTGTTGTCATCGCCGTCGGGGCCGCTGCCACCGCCGACCAGATCGCGTTGTGCTCCCTGCAGGTTCGTGCCGTCCGGTCCGACCCGGCCTTCGCCGGCGGCGACTACTACGGCACGGCAGCCCGTCCGCTGGACGGTCTCACCATCGCCCGCGGGATCGGCCAGTTCAGCTACCGGACCGGCTACGAGCTTCAGAGCCGGTTCGGCCGGCGCGCCCAGACGCCGGAGGACCCTCTCCAAGGCGGGCGTTTCGCAGTCGAGTCCTACCTGGAGTACCACGGAGACAAGTTGGCCGGGCGGTTCGACCCGAACTCCTACGTGGTCCTCAGTGAGGCCATGAACCACCATGACGTCGGCCGAGGGCGCGGCGGGGTGGCTGAGGCGCTGGCCCGGGTACGCGCCGCGGTGACCGTCGTGGGCATCTCGTCGGACCGCCTTTACCCGCTCGCGCTACAACACGAGCTGGCTCGGCTGCTCCCCGGCGACCGACCGGTGACGGTCATCGAATCGGCGTCCGGTCACGACGGGTTCCTGTTGGAGGTCGACCAGCTCGGCCCGGTCGTGGCATCAGCCCTGAGCGAAAGAGCACGAACCGGGTCTGCCGATCCCCGGTCTCAGCTTCTCGACGCCGCCCTGGATCTGAACGTCCTCGCCGGGTAGCTGCGTCTTGCCGGGTTCTTGACCCTGGCGCGCGGAAGCCGGTCACCGAACGGCCAGAGCGCCCTCTTCCCGAGATCGGGGGCAAGGACCCCTGCGAGCTGCCTTGCAAGGAGGGCAGCGCACCGTGGGTGGGTGCTGTGCGTCGCCAAAGTGCGCCCCGGCGGCCACGCCTACTACCTCGAAGTGGTCGACACCGGAGTCGAGGCGCCCGGAGAGTGGATGAGCACCGGGGCAGACCTGCTCGAGTTGCGCGGCACCGTGATCGCAGACGACCTCGAGGCTGTGCTCGCAGGGGCCGACCCGTCCAGCGGGAAGCGGCTCGGGCGATCCCACGACCGGGTGAAGGTGGCCGGTTTCGACCTCACCTTCTGCGCGCCCAAGTCAGTCAGTCTCCTGCACGCGCTCGGTGCTTCGGACGTGGCCGCCGAGGTGCGTTCCGGCCACTGCCAGGCCGTGGGAGAGGCCCTCTCCTACGTCGAGCGCCGCGCCCTGGCGGTGCGCCGCGGCACCGGCTCCGAGCGATCTCTCCTCCCGGTCGACGGTGTGGCAGCAGGCGGCTTCGTGCACAGGACGAGCCGTGCCCTCGATCCCCACCTCCACTCCCACGTGATAGTCGCGAACCTGGGTCGCGCTCCGGACGACACGTGGAGCGCGCTCGACGAGCGAGGCGTCTACGCGCACGCCCCGGCCGCCGGAGCGCTGTACCACACGCAGCTCCGCCACGAGCTGACCCGGCGGCTGGGCGTCGGGTGGGAACCCCCGAAAAAGGGCCGGGCGGACATCGCCGGCATCGGCCCCGAGGTGCGTCGGGTCTTCTCGCGGCGCGCCGCGGCCATCGAAGCCCACCTCGTCGAGCGTGGGATCGTGAACGAGCGCTGGAGCACGAGCAGGTCGGATCGTGGCGGGCGGGCCGGCAGCCCTCAGACCGGCCTGGGCGATCCGGGCGGACCCCCCCGGCTCGGCGCGGGGCCGAGGGGACCAAGCTCGCGGGCGAGAACCGTGGCGGCCTTCGCCACTCGGGCGCCGCGCGACCCGAACCTCGCACCGGAGACCCTTCGCGGGTGGTGGGAGGAGCGTGCGCGCGAGGCCGGACTGTCGCCGCGCCTCTTGGAGGCGACGCTCGACCGGGTACCGCGCCAGATCGGGCGGGTAGAGGAGAGGGGCGTCGACCAGACGGGCGCCGACCACGAGGGTTCGAGCGCCAAGGGACTCGAGCGAGCGGTGGACGGCATGCTGGGCGAGCTCGGTCGCAGCATCACGCGACGTGACGCCCTTCGGGCGTGGTGTTCGGTGCTGGAGAAGGGAGCCCCGGTAAGAGAGGTGGAGCGCGCCGTGGACCAGTACCTGTCGACGCTCGAACCGGTCGAGGGGTGGGCAGGTGTCAGGGACGGTACCGGAGTCGGTGAGCGCCGCCACGTGATCGAGGAGCACGTGATCGAGCGAGAGCAGCTCTCGGAGCGCCGACACATGGGGCGTCTGCTCGCCGCGCGCGGGATGTCGCGGGCGGAGGAGGACCGCAGCCTCGGGCGTGGTCACGAGGCCGGTCTAGACTTCGACCTCTGACGACGGGGCGGGGGAAGGGGCCCGGCGTCCTCGTATCCCTGGCGCACGCCCTGCCCGGCGCGTCGCGTGAGCTGTTCGGGCTCGTAGAGCATCCAGTAGGCATTTCGGGCGTGCTTACGCGCCCGATCGACGCATACCGCCGCAAGCCGGGCGGGGTCCTCCTCCTCGTTCTCGTGCACGAAGACCTCGAGGACGTGGGTGTTCGTGAGGAGCTGGGCCATCATTATTCCCTGGGAGGCCTCGTGGGCACAGACCTGGTCGACGGCCGCTCTACCGGGCATGCCGAGCGCCACGACGATCGAGCAGCCGTCCTCTTCGATCAGCTTCTTGCACTCGACCCCGAGGTCCTTGAAGCCCGGCACCGTGCGTCGGACGATCTCGAAACGCTCGCCGTAGCCGGGGCACTGCGTCAGCTCGTCGACCACTTCTGCCCCCATGTCGTAACGGGCGAACATCGTGTCGGCGATTCCTATGCGGTCCACGCCGACGATTGTCCCACGGCTCGTCGAGATTGGATCTACCCGCCTTCTCGGCTCAGCAGCCTCAGACGCCGCGCCCAGACGCCGCGCTCAGACACCGCGCCCAGACGCCGCGCTCGGACGCCGCGCCCAGACGCCGCGATCATCGTCGTTTCGCGGACCGGCGGGCGTGCGGGTGGGCGTCAGCAGGCAGACCATGCTAAGCGTGGGGACAACGGGCAGGTCGCTAGGCACCGGCTTCAGCTGGTTCGCGGTACACCGGAGCAGGTAGACGACCCGCCAGGAGATCGGCCTTCCGGAGGCCGGCCGTCAAGAGGAGGCGACATGGCGTGGGACTTCGAGACCGAGCCTGAGTACGCGGCCAAGCTGGCGTGGGCGCGCGAGCTGGTGGACACTGAGATGCTGCCGCTCGAGACGCTCGAACTCTCCCCAGACGTCCTGCTCCGGGTGATCCGCCCGCTGCAGGAGGAGGTGAAGCGCCAGGGCCTGTGGGCCGCCCATCTGCCGCCTGAGCTCGGAGGCATGGGTTTCGGACAGGTACGGCTGGCGCTGCTCAACGAGGTCCTGGGCCGCACCGTCCTCGCACCGATCGTGTTCGGCAACAACGCACCCGATTCGGGCAACGCGGAACTGCTGGCCGTGGGCATCGAGGCCTCCGGGAATGAGGACCAGCGGGGACAGTGGCTCGAGCCCCTCTTAGACGGCAAGCTCCGGAGCGCCTTCTCGATGACCGAGCCGGGGGCGGGAGCCGACCCCACACTCATCAGCACCACTGCGGTGCGAGACGACGGCGAGTGGGTCATAAACGGCCACAAGTGGTACTCGACCAACGGGTCGATCTCCGACTTCCTCATCGTCATGTGCGTGACCAACCCCGACGTCCACCCCTATGTCGGTTGCTCGATGATCCTCGTGCCCTCGGACACCCCGGGCGTGGACATCGTGCGCGACGTCCCCACCATGGAGCACCCCGAGCAGCGCTTCGGAGCTTTCGGGGGGCACTCGGAGATCTACTACCGCGACGTGCGGGTGCCGGTGGAGAATCTCGTCGGAAACGAAGGGGAGGGTTTCAGGCTGGCGCAGATGCGCCTCGGGCCTGGCCGCATCCACCATTGCATGCGCTGGCTCGGGCAGTCCCAGCGCGCCTTCGACATGCTCTGCGAGCGTGCCGTGTCGCGTTACCTGCACAAGTCCACCTTGGCCGAGAAGCAGTTCATCCAGGGTTGGGTGGCCGACTCCGAGGCGGAGATGACCGCGGCGCGACTCATGACGCTACAGGCCGCGTGGAAGATGGACCGCGAGGGTGCGCCCGCCGCACGTGTGGAGATCGCCATGATCAAGTACTACGGGGCCGGCGTTCTCTACAACGTGATCGACCGTGCCATCCAGGTACACGGGGGTCTCGGGTTCTCGACCGACATGCCCCTCGAGGCCATGTACCGCGCTGCGCGTGGGGCACGGATCTACGATGGTCCCGACGAGGTGCACAAGGTCACCGTCGCTCGCCAGGTCCTGAAGCGCTACACGCCGGTCGAAGTTCCCACAGAGCACCTTCCGACGCGGCGCGAAGCAGCGAAGAAGAAGTTCGCCGACCTCCTCACCGAGGCAAGCGCCGACGACTGAGCGTGGCAACGGGCCTGGATCGAGCACGATCTTCGTGCCGCGAGCCGTTGGACGGTGCTCGCGTGTACGAGCATCCACGGCGATGGCGTTTCGATCCTCTACGAAGTCCGGGCTTTCTACGACGTCCGAACACTTTCTTCGGCCAGGCCCGCTAGCTCACACCTGCAGCCAGGTGGGGGCTGGTCGAACACCCCGGCGCCGAGACCCCGTCGTTGCGTAGGATCGTGAGCGGTCGGGTTGCTAGAGTTCTGCACCTTGTCGACCGCCGTCATCGGCCAGGTCGCCAGCACCCGTCTCCTCGACCAGGCGATCATCGAGCCTCGTCACGAATTACGCCATGAAAGCCATGAAGAATTGCGCCATGAAAGCCATGAAAGAGTCGTGACGAAATGCGATGCGCGGCACCCTGCGACACGTCTGGGCTTTACAGTTGTCTTTCGTGGCAGATAGCGCGCCTCGCGTTGCCAACCCGAGCCCGGCAAGGGGCGTGTCCGGGCTCTTGTTGTCCGGTCGATCTCGTCGCACCCGATGGGAGAGCTCGTGGCGGCCACCACCGTACGGCGATCAGACGGGCCGAAGGACCGAAGGATGCGTAGCGACAGCGGTAGCCCCGCAAGAGAGTCCTCCAGGACCCCGCGCGGCGTCTGCGTCGTCACGTCGGCGGGCCTCGCTCGAAGGGGCGGGCACCTCGAGGTCGGGCTGGCGGCGCTCGAGGGACGTGCGGATGCGCTGCAACTACGGGCGCCAGAGCTCGCCGACGAGGAGCTGCTTCCCCTCGCCGCCACGCTGGCCGATCGCTGCCGGGCGGCGGGGGTCCTGTTCCTCGTGAACGACCGCGTCGAGGTGGCCCTGGAGGTCGGTGCCGACGGCGTGCACCTCGGACAGCGCGACCACCCCGAACAGGCGCGCCGCCGGTTGGGACGCGCCCGGACACTCGGCGTGAGCGTCGAGACCGCGGCCGATGCCGAAGCGGCGGTTGCCCTGGGCGCCGACTACCTCGGGGTGACCGTCTGGGCATCGCCCACAAAGCCGGAGGCGGCCCCTCTAGGCCTCGCCGGCCTCGGGACCATCGCCCGGGCCACGCCGCTGCCCGTCGTAGGGATCGGGGGGATCGGGGCGGACAACGCCGCGCAGGTGATCAGGGCCGGCGCCGCCGCGGTGGCCGCGGTCTCCGCGGTCGGCGCGGCGGCGGATCCGACCGAGGCCACCCGGGTTCTCGTCGCCGCCGTCCGGGCGGCACCGCGGGTCTGTCCCGACCGAGGCGGGTCGTGAGCGAGCAGCGGCTGGGCAAGCTGACCCCCGAGCGGTTCGCGGCGATCGTCCTCGCCAGGCTCGGGGCGCCCGACGCGGAGGTGCTCGTCGGGCCCCGTCACGGTGTGGACGTGGGGGTGGTGCGGCCGGCTCCTGGGGTGGCCATGGCGCTCACCACCGATCCGGTGTTCGTGGTCCCCGCCTACGGCTGGGAGCGAGCGGCGTGGTTCGCGGTGCACATCCTCGCCTCCGACGCGGCGACGAGCGGGCTCCCGCTTAGGTGGATGACGGTCGATTTGAACCTGCCGGCCGAGCTAGACGACGAGGGCCTTGCGCTCTTCTGGGAGGCCTACGCCGGCGCCTGTGGCGAACTGGGACTCGCGGTGGTCACCGGCCACACCGCCCGCTACGACGGCTGCCACTGGCCGATGGTGGGCGGTGCCACCTGTATCGCCCTGGGGGCAGAGGACGCCTACGTCACCCCGACCATGACGTCGCCGGGGGACGCGGTCGTGGTCACCAAGGGGGCGGCAATCGAGGCAACCGCGCTGTTTGCCGCCACCTTCCCCACCCGCCTCGCCTCGGGACTCGGAGAGGAGGTGGTAGCGGCCGCGGACGCCCTCTTCGAGGATATGACCGTCGTGCCCGAGGCTCGTCTCGCCGCCGCCTTCGGGCTACGAGAGCAAGGCGTGACGGCCATGCACGACGCCACCGAAGGCGGCGTCGTGGGCGGCCTCGCCGAGCTGAGCGCCGCCGCAGGAGTCGGGTTGCGGATCGACCAGCGGGCGATACCGGTCCGGCCCGAGGTCAGAGCTGTCTGTGACCACGTCGGGATCGACCCTTACGCGGCGATCTCGGAGGGAACCCTGCTTGCGACCGTCGTGCCAGAGCGAGCCGAAGGCTTCGTGGCGGCACTGGTTGCGGAGGGCATCGAAGCGGCTGTCGTCGGCGAGGTACGCCCGTCGGAGGACGGTTGCCTGCTCGTGGCCGACGACGGCGACCGGCCGCTCGTGCACCCCGGCCTCGACCCGTTCTGGGCCGCCTTCGGCGCCTGGGCAAACGAGGCCGAGGCGGGATGAGCCGCGCGCGGCTCTGCACGACCTCGCTGCAGGGCGCGCGGCACGAAGCCGAAGCGTCCGACGCGGCTAAGCGGCTGGGCGAGCCGGGTGCGCGCTGAGCGTGTCCGAGCCCTTCGTCGTCATGGCGAAGCCCGTAGGACCGGTCTGCAATCTCGATTGTCGCTACTGCTATTACCTGCAAAAGGCAGAGCTGTTCCCCTCGAACGAGCGCTTCCGAATGCGCCCGGAGGTGCTCGAGGCCTATGTCGCCTCGTTCATCGCGGCGAGCCCCGGGCCGGTGGTGCACTTCGTCTGGCACGGCGGGGAGCCGACTCTGGCCGGTGTCGGCTTCTACCGCCAGGTCGTGGAGCTCCAAAGCCAGTACCTGCCGGCAGGGTGGCGCTGTGTCAACAACCTCCAGACGAATGGGACGCTCCTCGACGAGGCCTGGTGCGCCTTCTTGGCCGAGCACCACTTCGCCGTCGGGATCAGCATCGACGGCCCGGCACGTCTTCACGACGGCTTTCGCAGCGACCGGCGGGGCCGGCCCACCCACGACAGGGTGATGCGGGGATTACGCCTCCTACGGGCGCACGGCATCGATCCCGACGTGCTCTGCACGCTGAACGCGGCTACGGCAGCCCACCCCTTGGAGGTCTACCGCTTCTTCGTCGACGAGGCAGTGCGCTGGGTGCAGTTCCTACCCGTGGTGGAGCGGACTGCCGGCGGCGGCGTGTCGGAGCGCTCGGTGACGCCCGAGGCGATGGGAGAGTTCCTCTGTAGCGTCTTCGACGAGTGGATCCGCTACGACGTCGACCGGATCGGTGTGCAGAACTTCCTCGAGTGCCTGCTCGTGGTCACCGGCGAGCCTGCCAACCTCTGCATCATGGCCGAGACCTGCGGGCGGGTGCTCGCCCTCGAGCACGACGGGAGCGTCTATGCCTGTGACCACTTCGTCGACCCCGCCCACCGCCTCGGCGACGTGGTGGGCGACGGGCTAGGCGTGCTCCTCGCGGCGCCCGAGCAGGTGGCCTTCGGCGAGGCCAAGCGTGACAACTTGCCGGCGTGCTGCGTTGCGTGCGAGGTGGGTTTCCTCTGCCACGGGGGTTGCCCGAAGGACCGGTTCGTCGAGGCCCCAGACGGCGAGGCCGGCCTCGATTACCTATGCCCTGGCTACCGGCGCTTCTACGGCCACGTCCTGCCCTACCTCGAGCGCATGACGGCCCTTGCCGGCGCGGGCCGGTCGATCACGGCGATCAGCGAGGAGCTCGAGGAAGCCGAGCGCGGCGAGCGGCGCCTGTGGCGGGCCACCGGGCGCAACGACTCCTGCCCTTGTGGCAGCGGCGCCAAGTACAAGCACTGCTGCCTGCCGACCCGCCGACGATGATGACCCGTCGGGGACTGCCTCGGGCTCGTGCGCGACGTCACGGTGACGCGCACGACAACGGTGACGAGGATGGTCCAGGGCCACGGCGAGGGTCGCGAGCAGTGCCCCGGCAACGGCCCCGGGGGTCGGCCCATGGGACAGGTGCGCGCGGGACAGACCGGTGTTCTTCAACACCAAGGTGAGCGGAAGATCCCGCGCGGCGCGACCTGCACGTCGAAGGGGCAGGGGCGGGGCTGTTTGATCTTGCCGGTATCCCCGATGTATGAACACCAACGGCGGCCGTCGGTCCCACGCCCGTGCGGGCACGTGCGGGATGTTCGCCATGCCGATCCGAGCGGCACGGGAGCCAGGTCCGGCGGGCGTCACCTGATCGTCTTCGAACCGGCGCAGGAGGCCGGATACGGCGCGCGGAATCGACTTGCGCCACAAGAGCATGCAAGCTGTGGGAAGAGATAAGCGAGCAGCTGGAAGGCAACTCGGTCGAGGAGGAAAATGAGCGGAATTTGTGCTGGAAGAGTCGTGATTGTCACCGGAGCGGGCCGAGGCATCGGGCGCGGGCATGCGATCGAGTTCGCCCGCCAGGGCGCCAAGGTCGTCGTCAATGACCTGGGCGCCGAGGTGGACGGTTCGGGGTCCTCCGAGGGTCCCGCCGGCGAGGTGGTGGAGAAGATCCGGGCCCTGGGAGGAGAGGCCGTCGCCAACGGCGAGGACGTCGCGGATTGGGAGGGCGCGCAGCGTCTCATAGACACCGCCGTGAAGACCTTCGGCGGTCTCGACGTCCTGGTCAACAACGCGGGCATTCTGCGAGACCGCATGTTGGTGAACATGAGCATCGAGGAGTGGGACGCTGTGATCCGGGTCCACCTTCGCGGCACCTTTGCCCCCGCCCGTTGGGCTGCTGCCTATTGGAGAGGGCGGTCCAAGGAGGGAAAGGACAACGACGCCCGGATCATCAACACCACTTCGTCTTCGGGAATCTACGGGAACCCCGGCCAGTGCAACTACGGCGCAGCCAAGGCGGGCATCGCCGGCTTCACCGTGATTACCGCCATGGAGCTGGGCCGTTACGGGGTCACGGTCAATGCTGTCGCTCCGGGTGCCTTTACACGTATGACCGAGAACCTTCCCAGGTGGGCGACGGACCCGGAGCTGAAGCCGGAGGAGTTCGACCCGCGAAGCCCCGACAACATCGCACCGCTCGTGGTATGGCTGGCCAGTCCGGAAGCCGCCGGGATCACCGGAAGGGTCTTCAACGTCGCCGGGGGGCGCATCAGCGTCGCCGAGGGTTGGGCTGCCGGCCCGGGTGCGGAAAAGGACGGGCGCTGGGATCCTTCCGCGCTGGGCAAGGTCGTACCCGACATGGTGGCCCAAGCCGCAGCAAATGCCACAACAGACGGAATTCGGCCCTCCGTGGAGGAAGGATCGGGATGAACCTCGCCTCCAGTGACGATCACGAAAGGCGAGCGAGAACGAGAAGAGGAAGAAGAACCTGGCACAAGGGAGGCAAACCATGCGTGAGGCGGTGATCTGTGAGCCGCTGCGGACGCCCGTGGGCCGATTCGGAGGGGTGCTGCGCGACGTGCCGGCGGCAGAGCTCGCCGCCACAGTGATACGCGCGGTGCTCGATCGAACGAAGCTCGATCCGGCCGTCATCGACGACGTCGTACTTGGCCAGGGGTATCCCAACGGCGACGCGCCGGCGGTGGGTCGGGTCGCAGCCCTCGATGCGGGGCTACCGATCGAAGTCACCGGACTGCAGCTGGATCGTCGATGTGGTTCGGGTCTCCAGGCGGTGCTGTACGCAGCCATGCAGGTGCAGACCGGTGCCGGCGAGGTGCTGTTGGCCGGGGGCGTGGAGAGCATGAGCCAGGTCGAGTTCTACAGCTCGGCGTTTCGGCGAGGGGTGAAGGGTGATGGCGTCATGCTGCACGACCGGTTGGCTCGTGCCCGGGTAACCGCCGGTGGCGTCAATTTCCCGGTTGAGGGCGGAATGCTGGAGACCGCGGAGAACCTTCGTCGTGAGTACGCCATTCCCCGCGAGGAGCAGGACGCGCTGGCACTCGAATCACATCGCAGGGCCGTTGCCGCCCAGGCCAGTGGACGATTCGCCGACGAGATGGTGTCAGTCAGGGTGGTCGTGTCACGCGAGACAGTCGATGTCGATCGCGACGAACATCCTCGGGCTGACACGACGATGGAGCAGCTAGCGAAGTTGCGACCGGCATTGGGGAGAACGGATCCAGATGCAACGGTCACAGCCGGCAACGCGAGCGGCCAGAACGATGCCGCCGCGCTGTGCATAGTCACCCACCCGGCACGTGCCGCCGAGTTGGGACTACGCCCCATGGTACGGCTGGTGTCGTGGGCCTCGGCCGGAGTTTCTCCGCTGACTATGGGGCTCGGCCCCGTGCCAGCGACTCAGCGTGCGTTCGACCGCTCGGGTCTGCAGTTTGCCGACATGGATCTCATCGAGCTGAACGAGGCGTTTGCGGCACAGGTCCTCGCTGTCACGCGAGAGTGGAAATTCTCCGACAGTGATTTCGAGCGCCTGAACGTCAACGGGTCAGGGATCTCCCTCGGCCACCCGGTCGGGGCGACCGGTGGGCGAATCCTGGCCACGCTGGTCCACGAGATGGACCGTCGACAGGCGCGGTACGGGCTGGAGGCGATGTGTATCGGAGGCGGTCAGGGCCTGGCCGCTGTCTTCGAACGAGTCTGACAATTGAGTACCGTGCGGCGCTGAAGCAGTTTCTTGCGCCAGGGTTGTCGCTCGTCGACTCTGGTGAAGGACGCGGCGGGATTCTTCACACACGATCGGTGAGTCCCCGCCATCCGCGAGAGCACGACCTGTTGACTCTTGGAATTCAGCGTCGACCACGTCTTGGTCCGGCGGTTTCATCAGCC
>JBELAS010000069.1:0-7288 GCA_049508615.1 Acidimicrobiales bacterium | reverse complement strand
TGATCAATGCCAAGTCCGAGACGTTGACCCAGAGCTCGGCCTACCGCACCCCGTTCCTCCAGCGACGCTGCCTGATCGTGGTGGACGGCTTCTACGAGTGGCAGGTCCCCGATCCCGATCACCCGAAGAACAAGGTGCCGTTCTACTTCCACCTTGCCGGTGCGACGCCCATCACCTTCGCCGGTCTCTACGACAGCTGGTGGGACAAGACGCGCTCGAAGGAACCGGACCCCGAGACCCTGCTACGCACCTGCACGATCATCACCACCGCAGCGGGGCCCGACATGGTCGAGGTGCACGACCGAATGCCGGCGATCATCGAGCGCTCCGAGTTCGACGCCTGGTTGGATCCCGACCAGCACGACCCTCAGGTCCTCTCGGCTCTGCTGCGCCCCGCTCCGGCAGGAACCCTTCTGAAGCACCCCATCGACAAAGCGGTGAACAGCCCCCGAAACGACGGGCCCCAGATCATCGAGCACGTGCCAGGTCCCGGCACCGACACCAGAGCCGACCTCCGAGCAACGTCCGGGCGATCTCTGCGGTTCCCAGTTAGGGGCACCGTGGTCGATCGAAAAGGCGTCCGTCAGAGGGCGAACGCCGCTCGAACCGGCGGTTCGCCCGTCGAGCGCTTACGCCGACTTCTCGCCCTCGGGATCGGCGGTGTCCAGTTCGACGAAGAAGGTGGTCCCCTCTTCCGGCACCGACTCGAAGTCCAGGCGTCCCCCCATACGTTCTGTGAGCTGGCGCGAGAGCGAGAGCCCCACCCCGGTACCCTCGATGTCACTGAGCTCGGCGCCGAGACGGTCGAACGGCTCGAACACCCTCCAGAGGTCCTCGGGGCGGATGCCCCTGCCGGTGTCGGCCACCGCCAGGCGCAGTCGGTCATTCCCGGCGTCATCGCAGGTGATCACCACGCGGCCGCCAGGGTGGTTGTACTTGACCGCGTTCGACAGGAGGTTCAACAGCACCTGAAGGAGACGCTGGCGATCGGCTTTCACTCTGAGCACGCGCTCTGGGTCGATGTCCACGTGCAGCGACACCCCCGTGCGCTTCGCGAGAGGACGGGTGAACTCGACAGCCTCGGAGGTGACCTCGAGCACTGGCACGCTCGTCATGGTCAGCTCGAGGTGACCCGACTGGATGCTCGCTATGTCGAGAACCTCGTCTGTAAGGTCGAGCAGGTGACGGCTGGCGGCGAGGATGTGGTCCACGCAGTCAGCCTGCTCCGACGTCAGCTCGTCCATCTGGAGCAGCTGCGCGAAACCGAGCAATGAATTCAACGGGGTACGCAGCTCGTGGCTCATGCGCAACAGGAATTCGCTCGTCGCGGCGCTCGTGGCCTCGGCGGCTTCGCGCGCGTCTCGCAGACGGTTCTCCGCGGCCAGCTCGTCGGTCACGTCACGCGTGACCACCACCGCCCCGGCGAAGCGCTGCTTGTCGTCGACGAGCGTCTGGGCCGCACAGTCGACGGTCACCCAGTGGCCCGCGGCGTGCCGAACCCGGCAGCGCAGATGTACTCGCTCGATCGATCCGTCAATGAGCGCGTCGAAGGAGCGGGTGACCTCCTGGAGGTCCTCGGGATGGACGATGCCCAGGCCTTCGGCATCCCGAACGGCGTCGCGCCCGTAACCGAGGATCGTGCGACCTGCATCACTCACCTGCTGGACTCGCCCGTCACGGTCGAGGATCGTGATTATGTCCGGACTCGCTCCCATCACAGTCGCGAGCAGCTGGTCGTGCCCGACGAGCTCGCTCTCGATCCTCTTACGGTCGGTGATGTCCGTGGCGATCCCGGCAATGGCGGTAGGTCTCCCCTCGGGGTCGCTAAGGAAGAAGCGCACGACCATGAAGTCGCGTGGCCCGTCGACGGTGCTCATGCGCTCGTCTGTGACGAGGAAGGTCCTTGTCTCGAGGAGTGCCTGCTCGTGCGCGGCAATGTCGCTCGCCTCGTCGGGCCAGCACTCGGCCGCCGAGCGGCCCAGCGCGTCGGCGCACTCGATACCCGTCACCCGGGACCACTCCTCGTTGACGAGCAGGTAGCGGCCCTGGAGGTCCTTCACGAAGATTGACGAAGGCGAGTAATCGAGGACCGCTCGCAGGCACGCGTCGACGTCGACGGGCGTGGCTCGTGTGCTCGCCGTCGAAGACAGCGAATCGAGAGCTCGGCCGTTATGTTCTTCGTCGCCCAACCCAGCCATCCTGCCTAGGACCGTCCCCGCCTCCGGCCGGTACCGGCAGCTGTACACGCTCCTGCGACCGCAGTACCGACACTAGACCTTCGGCGTTGACAGGAGATTGGCACGCCGTGGTGCGGAGGCAGGCTAGCCCTGAGGGTGCGGCGTCGGAACCAATCCGAGCCCCTGGGCGTCGGCGCGCACCTGCTCGAGTATGTCCGCAGCCGCGGGTATCTGCGAGACCATCTGCATGAAGCGCTCGGGCACGAGCTCGATGAACACGCCCTCGGCCTCTGCGGTGAGCGCGCCCTCGTGGTATATGGCGCCGCGGGTGTAGATCTTGCGTCCCTGCCGGTCCGTACACCGGGCTTCGACCCGAAGCGCCGTGCGAAGGGGAGTCGGCTTGCGGTAGCGAATCGTGAGCGTGCCCGTCATACCGGGGCATCCTGCTGCGACGTTGGCCGCGCCCAGGATCTCGTCGAACACCAACGCTATGACCCCGCCATGGACACAGGCGGGCGGGCCCTCGTACTGGTAGTCGAACCAAGCCGTGCCTTCGAGCCCCCCCTCGACGTTCTCCACCACCACGGGAGGAGAGAGCGGATTGGCGAAGCCGATCACCGGGCTCGACGGGAAGAACTCCTGGGGGTGGCCGGCAGGGTCGGGCGGGGACCTGTGACGCCGCCCGGGGCCGGCTCGACGCTCGAGGTCCTCGGCCACACCTGCCAACACGACGGCAGCGGCGTTGATGTCGGCATCGGCGAGATTGGCACCCACCATCGCACTCGTGATGCGGCGCATGGCAGCAGCGAGATCAAAGCGCGGATCGTGTGGGTGCGGCGCCGACACGACGGCGCCCATGCCCGCGGGTAGACCCGGTGAGATGCCGAAGTCCGAGATGCCGAGACCCGAAGCCCCACTGTCGGAGACGCCAGAGCCGGCAACCTGCGAGACCGAAGAAGCCTCGCCGGAATCATCAGATGCCGCCGAGTCCGCGGTGCCGGGGTCGCTTTCCGGAGTCATCGGGGTCTGTGAAGAAGGACGATCATGGCAACCGGCAAGCTAATGGCGCGCCGGGGTGCTCGGGTAATTCGGTGCCACTGGTGCCACCGGTGCCGGGGGTGCGCTCGAGAAACCGCGAAGGTGTCTTCGACGAGCCGGGGAGCATGTTCGATTCGAGGAGCGGAGGAGCGTGCTCAAGGTTGGCAATGCGTTCCTATTCATGATCGGGCGGCGGGTTGGCGCTTCGCCGGCAGGGGCGCGTACGGGCCCGGGCGTCTCCAGGCGCGGTCACCGAGCAGGCGCAGGGCGGCGGGGACGAACAGGCGTCGGGTGAGCACGGCGTCGATCAGGACGACGGTGGCAAGGGCGAAACCGAGCTCCTTGAGCGCGAGCTCGAGGGCCAAGATGAGGCTGGCGAACACGACGATCATGATGGTCGCAGCAGAGAGGATCACCCGGCCGCTTCGCCTCAGGCCGACGAAGACCGCGCGAACCGGGTTGTCGCTGTCTTCCCATTCCTCTCTCACCCGGCTGACCAGGAACACCTGATAGTCGGTGGAGAGCCCGACCAGTACGGCGAACAGCAGCAACGGCAGCCAGTTCTGGAGGAAGCCGGGTGAGTGGAAGCCGAAGATGGCCTGGCCGCTGCCTTTCTGAAAGACCAGCACGAGTAGCCCGTAGGCGGCGCCGACGCTGAGCATCGTCCCGACCAGGCCGACGAGGGCGACCAACAGGCTACGGAAGGCGGTGGCAAGCACCAGCATGGCGACGACGAGGACAAGAGTGAGTACCAGCGGGGTCTTGGCGTTGATCTCGTGGGTGAGGTCGACGATGTCGGCGCTGGTGCCGCCCACCAGAGCATGCAGGTCGCTTCCGCGCAGCGCGGACGGGAGCTCGCGACGCAGGCTGCCCACGAGTTGGGTGGCCTGGGTGGTGTCGAAGGCGCTCCGCGGCACGACCGTCATCGCCGTCAGCGTGCTGCCCTGCTGAGCGTTGACGATCGTACTGAGCGAGACGGCGAGTGAGCGGTCGGTGCGGGCGGAGACAAGCTCCTGCGCGGCTGCGGTCGGGCCTCCCAGCAACTCAGGCAGCGAGGTGACCGACTGGACACGCGGGTCGCGGCGTAGCCGGGTGCCGAGTTGGGCCAGCGTCTGCAGGTCGCGTGTTGAAAGTGGCTGTCCGCCTGTGGTGAAGACAACTTGGATCGGAGAGATCTCGCCGGGACCGAAGGCGGCGGCGACGGTGGCGTTGGCGCGCCCGGAGGGCCGGTCCTTGATCGCACTCAACCCATAGTCAAAGCCGGTGTGCAGCTGCAAGGTGAACAGCGAGAGCCCACCAAGCGCGACAGCGACCGACACCAGGACGACAAGGGGCCTGAACATCAGCATCTCCGTGAGCCGGCTCGTTGTGCGCTCACGCCCGGCACGCCCTCCCTGGCCTGGTAACCGCGCGGATCGGTCCACACGGTGGCCAAGCCCGGCGAGGGTCGCTGGCAGCAGGGTCAGCGCCGCGGCCACCAGCATCACGACGGCCACCATCGGGCCGATCATCACCTCCCGTATCATCGGGTCGTTCACCAGAAGCACCGGAATGAGCGCTGCGATCACGGTCGATCCGGAGACCAGTACCGTGCGGCCGGCCGTCGCCGTGGTCTTGGCGACTGCCACCGCAGGCTCGGCGGCGTCTACTAGCTCTTCACGGAAGCGTGTGACAACGAACAGCGCGTAGTCGATGCCGATGCCCAGGCCGAGCACCGCCGTCACGCTCTCCAAGACCGTATTGAAACCGCTGCCGATCAGGAGGCTGAGCACGCCGAAAGCGCCAAATGTGAGGACGAGACTGCTCAGCGCGAGAAGAAGCGGTAGCCCGGCGGCGACCAGGCTGCCGAAGACCACGAGCAGAACTAGCAGCGCGACCGGTAGCCCGACCTCGTCCACCTTGACGACGTCGGACTTCATCAGTGCCACGAAGTCGTAGGCCACCTGCGGCTCGCCGGTCACGCCGACGCGCACCGAGGCGGTGGCTGCGGGCGCCGCGGCGGCGATGAGGCGTGGGGTCAGATGTTCGGCCTGCCCCTCACCGCCGGTGAGACCGACTAGCGCGAGCGCGGCGTGCCCATCGGGGGCTGTGAGTGCCGGCCCCGCAACGCCGTAGGGGAGCTCGACGCCGCTGACTTGACCAAGAGCAGAGACATTGCGCGTCGCGCTGGCCACCACACGACGAAAGCCGGGATCGTCGACACTGAGCGTGCGAGAGGAAAAGACGAGTACCGCCTCGTCGCCGCCGACGCGCGGAAGCTCACGCGTGAGCACGCCCGTGGCGCGGCTCGACTCGCTGCCGGGTACCCAGAAGCCGCCCATCGACAACGAGGAGGAGAATCGGGGAAGAAACACGAACCCTGCGACGATCAGCAGTGCCCAGGTCGCGAGCACCACTTGCTTGCGCCGCGCTACCAGCAACCCCCACCGATAAAGCGGGCTGCGCCCTCCGGGAGCCTCTGCGGAACCTGCGGGGCGAAGATCCGCTGCGGCGGCAGGCGGCTGCGCGACCGCTACCGATGCCTCTTGACCGTCCGCGAGCACCTTCGCGGGGACCAGGGATTGGTCCGTCGGTGTCTCTCTCCCGCTTTCGGCTGTCATACGCCCAGTGTGGTCATCGATACCCCTGAGGGGTAGGGCCATTCTTCCCGATCCCGATAGGGACCAACAAGTTCGACGGCGCGCAGCGCCGCACTATCGAGTGGCGAGAACGAGACTGCGCCAGTCGGCCAAGCGCGCTCGCACCTGGTCCGCAGTGAGCCGGAGCGTCTCCCCGGGTACCGAGTCGACGATCCGCCGCTGAGCAAGGTAGTCGTGAGCGACCGCTTGGAAGAGCGATGTCCGCCATTCGATCAAGTCGGCCGGTGCGTTACCCAGAAAGCCGAAGAGCACCAGCGCCAGCTCCACGTCCTTCCCCACAGGTGCGCGTCCGAGGCGCCCGGCTCGGGCGCACGCGACCGCCGAGCAGCCGTGCAAGGCGTCGCTGACGCTTATGCCAGGCGAGAGCTGGAGGCGGTCCTCGAATAGCTCTTCGGCGACGAGTAGCGCATACCCCTGGTCGGGGCCCTGAACACCGAACGCGAGGCCCACTGGGAGTTCAGGCGAGTGCAGATCCGCTACGCGCGTTGCGCGCCAGTCGAGCGGGGTCTGCAGGCGGTAGGCGGGACGAACCGTGTCCGCCTCGGCGATCGGGGCGAAACTGGGCTGAGTCATAACAGGTGGCCAGGCTTGATCATGAGGGTTGGTGCAGCAGCAAGCCGAAGACGATCGAATCGAACAACGCCTGCCAGGAAGCCTCGATGATGTTCTCCGACACCCCGATCGTCGTCCAGGTGCGCTCGCCGTCGGTCGTGTCGATTAGCACCCGCGTCACCGCCGCTGTGGCCCGGGTGCTGTCGAGCACCCGCACCCGGTAGTCGGTGAGGTGGATCCGGTCCAGCGCAGGGAAGTAGGAGACGATCGCTTTTCGCAGGGCGGAGTCCAGCGCGTTAACCGGCCCGTTGCCCTCGGCAGTGGACAGAACCCTCGTACCGCCCACCACAACCTTCACGGTCGCCTCGGTCGTATGCCGGGTCCGGTCGTCCGGCCGGGCGGTGCCTTCCCGAACGAGCCGGTCCGAGTCCGAGAGGCTGCGTCTCGAAGCTGAATCATTCGATACGACATCGCCGTCGGAGATGACCCGGAACGACTCCAACTCGAAGAAGTCCGGCTTCCACCCCGTCGCCCCGCGAAGCAGCAGCTCGAGCGAGCCGTCTGCCACCGCGAAGTGGTAACCGTGGTGCTCGAGGTTCTTCAGCGTGTCGAGCGCCTCGTCCATCGCCTTCGAGTCCAGCTCGAGGCCGAGTTCGGTTGCCTTGAGCGCCATGGTCGAGCGACCTGCCATCTCCGAGACCACGAAACGGGTGCCATTGCCCACCGAGTCCGGTGAGACGTGCTCGTACGTGTCGCGCCGACGCGCGATCGCGCTCGTGTGAAGACCAGCCTTGTGCGCGAACGCCGCTGCGCCCACGTAGGGCTGCTGGGGGTTGGGGGCGATGTTCACCAGCTCTGCTATGTGGTGCGACACCGGAGTGA
>JBELAS010000068.1:0-7329 GCA_049508615.1 Acidimicrobiales bacterium | reverse complement strand
TCGGCTTAGGACCAAAGACGTCGTACGGTGGGACGTCAAAGTAGTTCATCGCCCAGTTGTACTCCGCAAAGCCCCAACCCTCGGTCATGAACACATCGCCGTTTACGTTTCCTGGATCTTCGCAAACGTCGAGGTAAGGAAGCAGCACGTCCTGATCACCGGGCATGAGCGCGGCGCCTCTGTCCCAGCGCGCCGGAAAGGGGCATGATCCTGATGTGGTAGTGAATGTATGGCTTTTGTCAGCGTTTACCTTGGTTGTGTAGCCGAACACGGCGGGCGCGGGCAGGAATGGCTGCGGGGCAGTGCTCGGCGACAGCGACGGCGGCTGCGTGGTCGGAGTCTGGGCTGGTGTCGGAACCTCCATCAAGTTATTGGGTATTAGACCCGGGGCCGTAACGCCCTCGGCGGCCGTGGTGCCAAACAACGTCGTGAACGGGGTCTGGGAACCGTTTAAGAAGGGTTGTGTATCACCGAAGAGCCACAGGTCAGCTCCGTCCGGGAGCAACACGCTGTAACCGCCGTCTCGCGATACCTCGACCGAGGAGGGACTCTCGTACAATGAATCTACGGGCGCCGGGTTAGCTGCGGCTGGGGCTGGAGTCCCTACCTTTGAGGCCGTCGTGGATCCGAGTTTGGACACCACGTCGGTCCCGACGGCCGACGTTCCGCCGAAGACATATCCCGTCGCAGGGCTGATCGCCGTCAGATAGTTGGCCACCATCGGCGGCAGCGCTCCTGACGTCGGTACGAGAAGCACCGGGCCGACGTGCGGAGACCTTCCCATGTACACCCCACCGGTGGCGCCATCGGTCCAGTCAGCACCGTTCACTGTGCTCGCTGCGCCAAACGTCGCCGTGTTGGGGAAGAAACGGCTCGCAACGGCGACCGAGGTTCCATAGAAGTCCTCTCCGTATACGGGGGTCGCAGTCGGGTCGGCACCGTAAGCCGCAAGCGGTCCGCCGATCGCGTAGCGGGTGTCGGAGGGGTGCGCGGCCAGATAGGTGGCTGTCTCGGGCGCTTGCGCGGATTCGTCGGTAAAGAGGATCGCACCACCAACTTTGATGGCAGCGGGCACGGCAGAGAGAGCATCCGTGAAGCTCGTGTACGTCGCCTCGAAGATCGTCGACGGATCGCCGAGCATCCCAGCGATGGCGACGGCCGTCGCAGCACCGTCTGAACCGGAAAGCCGTGAGGTCTGGTACCCGAGGTCCTGGAGCGTGGTGTCGATACTGGCGCTGAGTGCAAGGGTGCCCCCGAGGATGTAGACGGTCTTGCCAGTTGGGAGAACTCGCTGGATCTCAGTTTGGACCGTGGGGTCGAGGCTGGATGGCGCTGGTTCGGTTAGGAGAAGGGGTCCACCTTCTCGCGCAGCCAGTGGCCCACCTGCTATGGCATCCGAGTAGGACCCCGAGCCGGAGCTCGCCAGTACCACCGCACCGGCCGATTGAGAGGTTGGAAACTCGCTCTTGGAGATCTGGATCGCGGTGGCTATGGGGGTCTGACCAGCGATCGTCTGGATGCTCACCGCTGCGGCCGGAGTCACGCCGACCGTCGTCAGGAACATCCCTACAGATGCAAAGAAGGCCAATCCCGCCAGAATCCACCCACGACCCCGCATGACAGCAGGACGTGGTCCTCGGTTGTGAGCCACTAGGAAAAGACCAACAGGCGCCATCAAGACACCACGTATCCCCCGGCCGAATCCCTTACGCGTCTCCGGCCGCGTGGAAACAGACGCGCGACGATTGCACAAGGCCATCCTCCCTGCCCCCTTCGGTTTTCCGCCAATAATCCGAATTACGAATTATGAGGAGACACGTGCCAGTTAACAAGATACCGGTCTGGACGAGTGCGGTCCCTGGCTGTCGGAAATCGCTGGTGTCCGAGAACCGAACTGCACGTTCTCATACCAAGAGCCATTGGCGGCTTGAACCCTGGTGAGAGGGTCTCCTCCCCGCTCATAACCGGCAGGGCAGGCCGTGCATCCGGTCGAGGTCGACTAGGTCCTTTGGTCGGAGTCCAGTCGGTACCGGAGGTAGACGACGCCGCTGGCGAAGCGCCGGGTTTCCAGCAGGCGAAGGGGCAGGCTCACGCCTTTGGGAAGCCACGGCTTGCCGCCCCCGAGGACGACGGGGACCGTCAGCAGACGGAGCTCATCTACGAGACCGGCAGCGAGCGCCTGCCAAGCGAGGTTCGCGCCGCCGATGGTGATGCGCCGAGCAGCAGCCGCCTTCAGGCGCCGCACGGCCTCGGGGTCGAAGTCGTGCTCGAGCCTCGTCCGGGCACTGGATACCGCCTCGAGGCTGCGCGAGTACACCACCTTGTCCGCGTTCCGCCAGATTTCGGCGAATTCTCGGACATACCCTTCGTCCGGGATGGCGCTCTCCCAGTAGAGCATGGCCTCGTACATCCGGCGCCCGTACAGGTACGTCCCGGCCGGCCTCTCGAGCTCCCTGATGAAGGAAAAGACTTCCTCGTCCGGTACGGACCAGTCGATCCGACCGTCAGGGTCCTCCGTGTAGCCGTCGACGGAGGCATTGGCGGTGTACACGAGATCAACCATCGGTCGCCTGAAGGGCTGTCTCACGAATGATGCCTGCCTTCCGCCGAAGGAGCCTCCTGAACATTGGCTCTATCGTGCCAGGATCATCCGGGACAGGCTGTCGCATGAATCCTTTTCGCCCAAGTAACGGCCAGTTTTGAAGGTCATTTTCGTCATGACGAGCCGATTCAGGGCCGCAGACGGCAACGTGGTGGACGAACGTGCGTTCGCGCAGCGCTCGAACTGATTAGTGCGACAGCCTCGGATGCCTGATACCGGTCTGGACAAGTGCGAGCCCTGGCCATCGGAAATCGCTGGTGTCGGAGAGGGGACTTGAACCCCTACGCCCTTGCGGGCACTAGCCCCTCAAGCTAGCGCGTCTGCCTATTCCGCCACTCCGACGAGAGGGCCAGCTGAACCGACCGCATTGGCCGAACAGCGCACCGGGCACTCTATCGCGCCGAGTTCGGCGTACCTCGAGACGAATGCTTGGCTACTGACGACTCAGACGAAGCTGAGCCCTTGCGGTGGGCGGCGACCAATCTGAACCAGCTCGTGCAGGAATACAGCGGACCCAAGCCGCCAGGATCGTCCTGGACGCCGCCCACCCAGGCCGAGGTGACGAGCAGGGTGGGCTCGGCGAACAGGGGCAGGGTCGGCATGGCCGCCCACAGCTCCTGGTCCAATTGCTGGTACAGGGGCTGCGCCTGATTGTTCCCGAGTTGTTGAGCAGCCTGGGTAAACAGCGCGTCGAGCCGCGCGTCCTCGAACCCGGACCAGTCCGAGTCCACACCTGGGCCGGTCACGCTGGCCGCCGACGTGAAGTACCCGGCAGAGGCGCTCGGATACGTGTTGGCTTCGATCGGCGCGATCGCAAGGTCGAAGGCACCGCCTGGCAATACCGAGCCGGTGAGCTGCGCGCTCGTGACGGGATCAGCGCTCACGTTGAACCCCCCGCCCACGAGCTCGGCGTCCACGACAGGCTCTACGGCCGCAGACCACGGGTCGTCGTCTGCCCAGACCAGCTTCAACGTGACCGACGCGTTGTGAAAGGTCCATGTCCCTTTGCCTCCGGCTACGAGCCCGCCCTGGGCCAGCAATCGATCGGCGGTCGCGGGATCTGCCGTGACGTAACCCGAACCGTCGTTCACGTACAGGGGTTGCGTGTTGGCGAAGAGATGGTCGTCGTCCTCCCACACCGAGGCATCCAACGGTTGGGCAACCGTGGTCACTATCCCCTTCCGATCGATCACGTGAGCTATCCCCTCGCGCACGGCGAGGGTGTCGAGCGGCGCATGGCGTACGTTGAAGACGAGCTCGAGCATCGTCGTACCCAAGGACTCTTCTGTCTCGAGGCCGGACGACGACGACAACTGCGCGAGCGACGCGCTGTCGAACGTCGACGGGTAGCTGACGTCCGCCGAGCCGCTGCGAAGAGCGTTGATCATCGCATCCTGACCGGACGCTGCCTCGAGGACGATCCGGTCGAGACGCGGTGCGCTCCCCCACCAACGAGGATTCCGGTCGAGCACGATCTGGCTGCCTGGCTGCCAGGAAGCGACTTGCCACGGCCCACCCGACACGAGCGCACCAGGGCCGAAGCTGTCGAAGCCCTGGTTCCACCCGACTCGTTCGGCTATGTGCGCCGGAAGCAGGTCGTCGAACAACGACTCCCAGTCCCCGAAGGGGGTACGGAACACCACCGTCACGGTCCGCCCGCCGTTGCTCCCGACGACCGAGGCGATGTCGCGGTAACCCAGGGTCGACGCCACCGAGTCCGCGGTGCCGTCTATGTCGGTGGACCCTCCCCGCTGTGACTGCCATGCGTAGACGAAGTCGTCGACGTTTATCGGCACCCCGTCCGACCACACCGCTCGGGGAGCGATCTGGTAGACGACGGTCTGGGGGGTGACGCTCACGAGCTCGGCGCTTTGAACCACGGCGGTGTCCAGCACCGGGGTCTGGCCTGGTCCGACCTGGAAGACCTGGGGCCATATGGCGCTCGCCACGAATCGGGCGCTGGCGGTGTTCCCAGAGGCGGTGTGATCGTTCAGCGTCACGGGAACCTGATCGAGGACCACGGTCACGGTGCCACCCGTCGCCGCTTCGAGAGCGGGGCCCGACGGCACCGACGAGCGCTCCTCGCGAGAGGCGGTGGAAGCAGTCGGGGATGCAGCAGATCCGCAGGCTGCCAGAAGGACCACGGCGGCGAGCACGGCGCCGACGCGGGCGTGGTTCACTGCACGCGCAGCGCCAGGGCCAGCGTGGTGAAGGCGAAGATCACCGCCACGGTGATCGTGATGCGGTCCAGGTTCTTCTCGATCACAGTCGACCCGGCGGCCGCCTGCCCGACTGTGCCGCCGAACATGTCCGAGAGACCACCACCCTTGCCCGAATGCAAGAGGATGAGGAAGATCAGCCCGCCCGACACGGCGATATGGACGACGAGAACTGCGATCGTCAGCACTTACGTGCTCCTCCTCGAGCTAGGGGGACCTCGCAAACCTAGCAAGCCGTACCACTCATCTGGACGCGGCCACGGTTGCCGCGGCGTTCTGCACGATCGCAGCGAACGAGGCCGCCTCGAGGCTGGCCCCCCCTACCAGCAGCCCGTCGACGTCGGGCTCGGCCACGAGCTCGGCCGTGTTGTCGGGTCGCACCGATCCCCCATACTGGATTCGCACTCCCGCCGCGGCCTCCGCCCCCGCAAGGCCTTCCACGACCCCACGGATGTGCGAGCAGGCCTCCTCGGCGTCCTCGGTCGTAGCGGTACGACCGGTCCCGATCGCCCAGATCGGCTCGTAGGCGATGACCAGGCCTGTGACCACCTGCCCGGGCAACCCCTCCAGCGCCGTCGTGGTCTGCACGGTCAGACGCTGCTGTGTCACACCCTCTTCGCGCTCTGATTCGGTCTCACCGACACACACGATCGGGGTCATCGCGCTGCGGAGAACCGCCCGAAGCGTGGCAGCCACCTGCTCGTCGCTCTGCGCGAAGAGCTGACGTCGCTCGGAGTGACCCACGATCACGTACGAGACCCCCAGGCGCGCCAGCATCGGTGCCGAAATCTCGCCCGTGAACGCGCCCGAATCCTCGCTGTGGCAGTGCTGGGCGCCGAGCGACACACCAATCTGGCGGTCCTCGAGCACGGTTTGTACCGAGCGCAGGTCGGTGAACGGCGGGTGCACGGACACGTCCACCACGTCTAGTTCAGCGCCCATTAGCCGGAGCCCCAGATCCTGGACGGTGCGAATCGCCTGCAGGTGGTCGTGGTGCATCTTCCAGTTGCCGCTCACGAGCACCCGGCGCCGACTCCCGGCTCGCGAACCGCTCATTTCAGGCATCTCCTGGCCGGACCACCGCGGGCGCGTTCGAGGCTTTGCGCAGTGCCTGCAGACCGGGTAGGTCGCCGTGCTCGAGCAGGTCGAGCGACGCGCCCCCCCCGGTCGAGACGAACCCCACCCGATCCGCCAGCCCGAATCTGTCCAGAGCCGCGACCGTCTCACCTCCGCCGACAACGCTGAACGCGCCGCCACCGATCAGCGCTTCGGCGACGGCCTTGGTGCCAGTGGTGAAGCGGTCGTCTTCGAACGCCCCGACGGGCCCGTTCCAGAACACGGTCCGGGCACTGGCGAGCACCTTTGCGAAGGCACGAGCGCTTTGCGGACCGATGTCGACTCCCTCCCAACCTTCGGGGACGTCCGCCCCCACCACGCGCGTCTCCCCGGTGCCCTGCCCTCCCTGGCCGATGGTCCCCTGCGGTCCCAGGACGACCAGGTCCGTGGGCAGAAGTAGACGGCCGGACGACTCGGCGATGAGCGCCCTGCAACACTCGACGCTGTCCTCATCGAGCATCGACCGGCCGATCGCGTGCCCCTGGGCCACGAGGAACGTGTAGGCCATGCCGCCCCCGACGACGAGTCGGTCGACTTTTTCCAGCAAGGACCGCAGCATGCCGAGCTTGTCGGCCACCTTGGCCCCGCCCACCATCGCCACGAACGGCCGCGCCGGTCCGGTGAGCAAGCCCCCGAGCACCTCGACCTCTCTGGCCAGCAGTCGCCCGGCGGCAGAGGGCAGTCGCGCCGGGGGTCCGACGATCGAGGCATGGGCCCTGTGCGAGGCGCCGAACGCGTCGTTCACGTAGGCGTCGAAACCGTCCACGAGCCGGTCCACGAAGAGGGGGTCCCCCGCCTCCTCCCCGGGGTCGAAGCGAAGGTTCTCCATCAGTGCCACTCCCGGCGCGAGCTCGGCCAGGCGCGACCTGACCGGGGCCACGTCGAAGCAGGGGTCGGCCTTGCCCTTCGGCCGCCCGAGATGGGTGCACGCCGTGACCGAGGCACCCCGGGCGCGAAGCCATTCGAGAGTCGGGAGCGCCGCGCGAATGCGAAAGTCGTCCTCCACCTCGACGCGATCGCTGTCGCGATCGGGGCGTACCAGCGGCACGTTGAAGTCCACGCGCACGAGCACCCGGTGTCCGTCTACACAAGGAAGGTCCTCGAGCAGCGGGAGCCCTTCCAGGGGCCCAGAAACGGGTCGGTCGGTCACGGGCGTCCGCACTCGCCGCCGTCAGGATCCGGACGAACCCGCGGCACCGATGAGCAATGCAAGGTCGACGAGCCGGCTCGTGTAACCCCACTCGTTGTCGTACCACCCGTGCACCTTGGCCAAAGTGGAGTCGTCGTCGATCCGCATCACCATCGTGAGCCCCGCGTCGAACGTGCACGAGGCGGGACTTCCCACGACGTCCGAGGACACGATGGGGTCCTCTGTGTAGACGAGCACCTTCG
>JBELAS010000067.1:0-7341 GCA_049508615.1 Acidimicrobiales bacterium | reverse complement strand
ACAACTCAGCCCTGATGCGGTTCCGAAGCTGAGAACGAGGGTTCGATCACCTTCGCCCGCTCAGACACCATCGCCCGCTCCCTCACCCCCTCTAGGCCACAACCGTCTCGCTCACGACGGCGAGCGGCCACACGACCGCGAGGTCAATCTTCGAGGTCAACGAGCGCGGCTTCGATCGCCCTGTGGAAAGTCGGGTAGGCGTAGATCATCGTCCGAAGTTCCCCCGTCGACACCTTCGCATGGACGGCAAGCGTCAGGAGACCGAGAACTTCGCCACCGACCGGCCCGGCGGACAGTGCACCGACGAGGACTCCACGGTCTTCGTCTTCGACGAGCTTGATCAGCCCTTCGTTGCCGGCCTTGTGGATCCACCCCCGGACCGAGCTCGGGATCTGCGCGACGCCGGTCCGGACGGAGATCCCGCGAGATCGGGCCGCCTCCTCGCTCAGTCCGACCGAACCGATCTCGGGATCGGTGAATGTGACGCGAGGAAGCGCGCGGTAGTCGGCCACCGGGCCCGCGTCCCCGAGGATGTCAGCAACGGCAATGGAGGCCTGGTACATGGAGACGTGAGTGAACGCCCCGACGCCGGTCACGTCACCGACGGCCCAAATCCCCGGTGCAACGCGCAAATGGTCATCGGTTGGGAGAAACCGAGTGGTGGGGTCGAAACCGATGGTGTCAACGCCGAGGGACGAGAGGTCCGGTCGCCTGCCCGCGGCCACCAATAGACGCTCAGAGCGCAACAGCTCCCGGCCTGCGAGGTCGAGCTCGAAGGATGCACCGTCGTGGGAAACACCCGTCACCTGGGCACCGGTCAGAACGACAACGCCCTCGGCACGAAGGACGCCTTCGAGCAGGTCGCCCGCCTCGGGCTCCTCGAGAGGCAACAAGCGCTCGGCGACCTCGACGATCGACACGTCGACCCCGAAGCGGGCGAAGACCTGGCCTAGCTCGACAGCGATCGCGCCACCCCCGACGATGACGAGCGAGCGCGGGAGCTCGGTCGCCTCGATCGCCTCGCGGTTGGTCCAGTAGGGCACGTCGCTCAAACCCGGGATCGGGGGTGACCAACTCCGGGCTCCGGTGGCTAGCACGACGGCCTTCCGGGCCCCGAAGTGCTGACCGTCGACGGCGACCTCACCGGGACCGACGAGCCGTCCTCGGCCACGCACGAAGTGTCCGCCCTTCTTCTTGAATCGGTCGACCGCGACTTGATCGTTCCAGTCGTCGGTTGCATCCTCCCGGATCCGGCGGGCTACCGGCTCCCAATCAGGTAGCACCGTGCACGACCCGGAGATCCCCGGGAGCCGACGCGCTTCGGCCAAGAGGTTCGACGCCCGGATCATCATCTTCGAAGGGACACAACCCCAGTACGGACACTCACCGCCCACGAGGTTGGACTCGATCCCGACTACTTCCAATCCCCTCTCGGCCAGGCGACCAGCGACATCCTCGCCGCCGGGCCCCATTCCCACGACAACGACGTCAGCTGAAGCTGAATCGGCCATGTTGCGCTCCTATCTCTGCGTACAAGAGAAGAACCCGGCGAAGGCCGAGGCGATTCCGCGCTCACACTATTGATGGCGTCCGCCAACACGACCGGCTCGGCTACACGACACCCTGGTCAGTCAACGAGTCGACAGCTGGCCGTAGGCCGCGTCGCTCACGAACGCCGTGAACGCCGTCGCCCGCTCTGGTCCGCAGTCCAGCCCGCACAGGACAACCAGCATCAGCTGCTAGCAGGAATCGTAAGAGGCGGCACGGTAGTGCGTGGGACCGTGGGTGCGCCGCCTGATCCGCTCGATACCGGTCCCGACCCGCCGGACACCGCTGCATTCCCGACCCCCTGGGTGAGCTGGAGTAGAACCTCGAGCGTGCCACTATCAGCGGTCGTGACGAAGCCTCCGATGCTCGGGTTGGCGATGTTCCACGCGGAGAATTGGACCGGTATGTCGGCCAGAACGTCGATGCTTCCGCTGAAGCGCTCGGCGGACACTCGGAAGGTAACGGACTTCGTCACGCCGTGCATGGTGAGCTCTCCGGTGGCTGAGTAGCGTACCGTGGTACCGATCGCCGGAACTGTGCCGAGGGCGATAGGCGTAGAAAGCCGGAAGATCGCTGTCGGGTAACGGGCCACGTCCATGATCCTCGCGTCGAACTGTGCGTCGCGCTGGCTCTGGTCACTGGCCACCGATGCCATGTTCACGGTGAAATTGCCCCCGGTCACCGTGGTGCCGGAGATGGTGACGGAGCCGGAGACCTCCGTGCTTCGACCTGCCGCCGTGGAGTGCTGACCGATGAGCACCTCCTCGACCCTGTAGCCAACCACCGATCCGGGACCGACGTTCCACATACCCGCGATGGTGCTGGCGGCGGTCCCTGCGCCTTTCGCATTGGAGGTACTACCCGTCGCGGTGCGATTCGCGGACCCCGGTAGGGTGAGCTTCGACGGAGCTGACCCTTCGATGAAATGGATGTAGACGAATGGGACCGCCACAGCCAGGACGACCGCCACGCCGACCGCTCCGATGACCCACCAGCTCAGTCGGTGCCGGCGTCCGGTTCGATCCTCTGTCACAGCTACCTCCAGTGTCGGCCGAGCCGGAGCCGGACGTTAGCCCGCACTGTTCAGAAATTGAGGTCGCAGGCGCCGTTGTGTACCTGGCCGGGTCGGTCCGTAAACGTTGCAAGTGGTGTGACCGTGACCGAGATGTCGCGCGGAGCGTCGAAGTTCGGTGGCACCCACGTGCCCCGTCTGCGCGAGCTCGCTCCGAGGGGGCGGGATCAGACAGTCCACGCTTCGACAGACCCTCCTCCCACCGGCTCGATGCCCAGGTCGCGATAGGTCACCACCGGCCGGTAGGGAATGCTGCGCCCGTCGAAGTACTTCGCAGCGACCTCTCCCCGATCGACGAGGGTCACCGCGCCCACCACCTCGGCCCCGATCTGCTCGATCTCCTCACAGGCCTTCCGGATCGAGCCGCCGGTCGTCACCACGTCGTCTACCAACAGCACACGCCAGCCGCGCCCAACCTTGGCCCCTTCGACCATCCGATTCGTCCCCCGTCCCTTCGGATCCTTGCGAACGACGAACCATTCCTTTCGAGCGAGCACCGCGACGACGTGGGCGAACTGATCCGCTCCCATCGTCAAGCCGCCGATGGCGTCGAAATCGAGGTCACTCACCTGCTCCAGAAGGGCCCTGCAAGCGAGCTCGAGGTCCTCTCCCCTGGACAGAGCCGACTTGCCGTCGACGAACTCCCGGCTCTTCTCCCCCGACGCCAAGGTGACCGGCTCGTCGAAGCGAATCAACCCCCGTTCGCGGATGACGCCGACCACCTGCTCACGCAGGCCGGTCACGGCACCTCTTCGCGGCGCCCGCTGAACACCGGGCTGGCGACCCGGCACGGCGGCCTCGTCGACTCACGACTCCCGCACCTGGTCAGGAGAATTCGGTGCACCAGCGCGCAGTCTACGGGTTGATCCTGAACCGCCAGGACTGCCCTCGGGCGAGGCGAACCTCGAGACCTCGCCGAGCGCTGCCGGTTCGGGCGACCCGCAGACGATACGGAGTTCACGTCGGTGCTGGGGAACACCTTCCGGGCGCGCACTGCTGGGACTATCGTCTCTGAATCCTCTGAGCACCGACCCGGTTGCTCAGCCATCGAGCACCTCTCCCTGCCTCGTTCGGGCCGGTGCACCAAAGGAGCCCCCATGCGTGGTCCAAGGATCCTCTTGGCAGCTGCTGCTCTCGCGCTGCTCGCCGTGGCGTGCAGCTCGTGCTCGTCGACGCCGGCCCTCACTATCGGGTCCACGAACTTCCCCGAGCAGGTGATCGTGGCGAACCTCTACGCTGACGTCCTGCAACACGCCGGGATCCACACGTCGCTGCGCACGGACCTCGGTACGCGCGAGGAAGTGGAACCTGCCCTTGCCGCCGGCCAGCTCGACCTGTACCCCGACTACGCCGGAACCCTCCTGCTCTTCTTGAACGCCAACGACACCCGGCAGGCGACACAGACTTCGACCGCTGTTCCCGCCCTGAAGCAGGCCTTGGCAGCCAAGGGGGCCACCGTGCTCAACCCGGCGCCTGCCATAGACACGAACGTCTTCGCCGTCACCAAGGCCACAGCAACGAAGTACCACCTGACCACGCTGTCGAGCCTGGCGCCGGTGGCCAAGGATCTCACCCTCGGCGGGCCGTCGGAGTGCCCACAGCGCCCCACCTGCCTGGAAGGGCTCGAGAGCGTCTACGGGATCCACTTCAAGGGGTTCACCTCCACCGACGAAGCGGGACCGGTCACGGTCGCCGATCTGAAGAACGGCTCGGTTCAGGTGGCAGAGCTGTTCTCGAGCGACGGCAACGTCTTGGAGAACAATTTCGTCCAGCTGACGGACAACCTGCACCTCCAGCCTGCCGACTATCTGATCCCGGTGCTCCGCAAGTCGGTCGACACCCCGGCTGCCGTCGCCGCGCTGAACGGGCTGTCAGCCAAGCTGACCACGCAGCAGCTCTCGGAGCTCAACATCAAGCACACCGTCGATCACGACGACCCGGCGGCGATCGCGTCGCAATGGTTGAAGAGCGAGCACCTCACGTAGCTGCTGGTGTCTTCGGCGCCTTCACGGGGCCACGTCACCGCAACCAAACGCCCTCCTCCAGGTGGCGCGGCCACATCACTGCGACCCACCCCACCACTGGCCCTCCTCAGGATCGCCAGAGCCAGTCCTGTCGGCGAAGGCTCTCAGTGAGAGGTCGCGGAGACCCGCTCGAGCCGGCGCACCGTGCTCGCATCGGCGCCCACGCCCAGCCGGTGCTCGGCGCGACAGCTCTGGCGCACCCCGGCCGGGGTGACGGTCCTCCCGGCAGCAGCGAGGACCAGATCGGTGACGAGCGCCAACGCGGCGACGAGCAAGGCTCCACTGAAGGTTTCCACGGCGTTCTGGGTGGCCAGCCCGGCGAATATGTAGCTCCCGAGGTCGCTGAACCCGACGTACGCGGCGAGAGTGGCAGTCGCTATGACCTCGACCGCCGCGGTTCGCACCCCGGCCATCACGAGCGGCGCCGCCAGGGGCAGCTCCACCCGCCGCAGAACCTGAGCCCCCGTCATCCCCATCGCGCAAGCCGCAGAGCGGACGTCCGCGTCCACATTGCGGACCCCTACGTAGGCGTTGGTGAGGACCGGCGGTACGGCCAGGGCGAACAGGGCGATGAACGACACGAGGAAGCCGCCCGCCCTGAGCCGGGCAAAAACCGGCTGGATGGCAAGCAATGTAAGAAGCGCGATCGACGGCACGGCGCGAGCGGCGTTGGCACCGTTCACGACGACGAAGCCGCCCCTGCCGCTGTGCCCGAGGAGCGCTCCGAGGCCGACGCCGACCACAGCGGCCGCGAGCACCCCCACCGCCGAGAGCTCGGCCTGGTGGCCGAGACGAACGAGAATCCCGTCGGAGCCGCTCCAGTTCGACGCCGTGGTCAAGAAGTGCGCGACGTGAGAGAGGAATTGCATCTTTCGCGCCGCTCCTAAGCGGTCCTCTTAGCGCGAAACCACGGCACGGCCAGGCGCTCGAGTCCGACCCACAGCGCGTCGGCGACCCCGGCCACGAGCACCGACAGGACGAGCCCTACCACGATCGGAGTGTTGAAGTCGGTGCTGAAGCCCTGGATGATCAGCTGGCCGAGTCCGCCCTGGCCGATGAAGGCGGTGACCGTGACGAGACCCACCACGGTCACGGTCGCAACGCGCAAACCTGCAAAGATCGACGGGAGTGCCAGGGGCAGATCCACGCGCACGAGCTCGGCAAGCTGCGTGTAGCCCATGCCCCGAGCCGCCTCGCGCACCTCTGCGGGGACTGCGTCCAGCCCGGCGATCGTGTTGCGCAACAGGATGAGCAGCGTGTAGCCGACAAGCGCCACCTCGGCTGTGGTGATCGAGAAGAAGCCGGTGAGCGGCTGGACGAGCGCGAACAGGGCGATCGAAGGGACCACGTAGAGAGCGCCCGTCGCCGCTACAAAGGGCGGGCGCAGCACCCGCACCTTCCAGGCCGCGACCGCAAGGGGCAGCGCGATCGCAAATCCGACAGCCACGGCGATAGCAGTGAGCTCGATGTGATGACCCAGCGCGGACACAATTTCACCGAGGTGGGAGGACACCCAACCCCACTCGACGAGGGGTCCTGCGGAGCCGAACAGGTGCACCATGTCGACCCTAGAGGGCGACGGGCATGTGCCGCAGGCCGGATCGGTAGCGTGAGGCAACCGGGAGGACGGGCATGATCCGCTTCGAAGGAGTCTCCAAGCGCTACGGAGAGGGCTCCTACGCCGTGGAGAAGCTCGACCTCGAGGTCTCAGAGGGCGAGTTGTGCGTCCTCGTCGGGCCCTCCGGCGGAGGGAAGACCACGATACTGAAAATGGTCAACCGCCTCGTCGAGCCGACCTCGGGTCGTGTTCTCGTGGACGGACGCGACGTGGCTATGACCAACGGTGTGGAGCTTCGCCGGCGCACCGGTTACGTGATCCAGCAGCCGGGACTGTTCCCCCACTTGAAGGTGGCCGACAACGTGGCCTCGGTACCTCATCTTCTCGGATGGGACAAGACACGCGCCCGGGCCCGGGTGGGTGAGCTGCTCGAGCTCGTGGGGCTCGACCCGGCGCTCTACGCGGGGCGCTATCCCCACGAGCTCTCGGGCGGCCAGGCGCAACGGGTCGGAGTGGCCCGGGCCCTCGCGGGAGACCCACCCGTGCTGTTGATGGACGAGCCCTTCGGGGCAGTCGACCCGATCGCGCGCGAGCGGCTGCAACAAGAGTTCCTCCGCCTCCAGGCTCAGCTGCACAAGACCGTGATCTTCGTTACCCACGACGTCGACGAGGCGGTGATGATCGGCGACCGCATCGCGGTGCTGAGCGAGGGCGGCGTGCTCCAGCAGCACGCCACTCCGGCGGAGGTGCTCGGGCGCCCGGCAACCGGTTTCGTGGCCGACTTCGTCGGTGCCGACCGGGGGCTGCGCCGCCTGGCGGTGACAGCCATCGAGATCACGGATCTCCACACCCCGCCGGTGCTGGCGCCCAGTACGACCATGGATCAGGCACGCGCCGTGGTCGGCGCCTCTGACGGGCGATGGGCCGTGGTGGTCGAAGAGGGCGGACGCCTCCTCGGATGGGTGGAGCCCGGACGTGCGGGTGACGACTTGCACGGCACGGACGGCAACCAGGTAGCGGACCACACAAGACGTCTCGAGGCGTGGATCCCGCTCGACGCGTCGTTGAAGACCGCCTTCGCAGAGATGCTCCAACACGATGCCGCGTGGGTGGCGGTGCTCGACAATGACCGCTACGTA
>JBELAS010000066.1:0-7362 GCA_049508615.1 Acidimicrobiales bacterium | reverse complement strand
CTCGAGGACGAGCCAGGCCCCGGTGGGCCGGACGTCGCCCAGGTGCTCGAGCAGGCGGAGGACATCGTCGACGCGACGGTCCCCGAGACTCTGTTCGAAGTGGAGGACGAGGAGAAGCGCGCGCAGCGTTCCCGAGCCACCTCCAGGCGCCGCTGGCCCTGGAGCCGGCGAAGCTGAGAATCTTTCAGCGACCCTCGAATCGAGGCGATCGCTTGGCCATGAACGCCGTCATCGCCTCGACCAGGTCGTCGGATTGCAGGAACGCGGCGTTCCAGGTGGCGACGTAGTCGAGCCCGTCGGTGACCGAGCGGTCCTCACAGACGCGAAGCACGGCCTTCGTCCCCTGGACGGCCAGGGGAGAGTTGGCCGCGATCTCCGAGGCCAGGTCTCGGGCGGCTTGCTGGGCATCGGCAGCGTTGGCCAGCAAGCCGTTCACGAGCCCTATCTCCTTGGCCCGCGCCGCGGTGATGTCCTTGCCGGTGTACGCAAGCTCGGCGACGTGGCCCTTGCCGACAATGCGCGGGAGGCGCTGGAGGCTGCCGAGGTCGGCGACGATGGCCACCCGGGTCTCGCGCACGGAGAAGACGGCGTCCGCGCTCGCCAAGCGGATGTCGCAGGCGCTAACCAGGTCGACACCTCCTCCGATGCAGTAGCCGTGGACGGCGGCGATCACAGGCTTCGGGCAGTCGGCCACCGAGGTGATGGACTGTTGGAGGCGCACGATGTTCGACCGGGCACGAACCGCCCGGGCTGCCATCGAGGATGGTCGATCCGTCCCGTCACCGCCAGTGGACGCGGCCCCCGCGTCGGGGTTCGAGAGCGTGGCCCCCATTGTCTTGAGATCGAGACCGATGCTGAAGTCCGACCCGCTCGCTGCCACCACCACGGCGCGCACGGTGCTGTCGGAGGAGAGCTCCGCCATCGCGACCGGCAACTCCTCGAAGAACGATGGTCCCATCGCGTTGCGGGCCTGGGGACGGTCGAGCCACACGGTGGCGACTTGACCGTCTCGTTCGATGCGGATGACGCGGTCCTCGGACATGTCGCCACACTAAAAGGACGGGCGGTTAAGCGCACGATGGGCAGGCGGGCGTGCGACGAGAGCCGTGGGCCGCAGCGTCTAGCGGCGCAGACGCCATGCCGGGTCGGTCTGTTCGCGGCGCCTCGGAGCATGCGGCGAGCGGTCCGGGCCGAGTCGCCCGGGCACGACCCACAAGGCAGCGTTACGACTCGCAACCGGGTAGCCGACGAACAGAGGCCCTGGCCAGAGGGCCGCGGCCGACCGGTAGGATGCAATTGGGGCCTACGGCCTTCAGCCCTCACCGCATCATCGACGCCTCGAGAGGCACGACCCTGACTCACTTCACTGCCGACGCGTCTGCCGCACTTGGTGGCCCGCAGTGGTTGGCGCGCCGGCGGGCCGAGGCGTTCGAGCGCTTCGCCGGGATGGCGTTCCCCACCGAGTCGGAGGAGATATGGCGCTACAGCGGCATAGACAACTTCGACGTCGATTACTTCTCACCGGTGCCCGCACGCCCGCAGAGGGGAGGCGACTCCTCCGATCTCGCCGTTGCAGAGGCCCTTGCCCGAGTGTTCGGGCCGCGCGTCGCGCTGGTGGTGACACGAGACGGAGTGGTCCGTGCCATCCAGACCGAGCCGGATCTACCCGAAGGCGCAATCGAGATCGGCGCTGCACGCATGGAGGCAGACGATGGCGAGAAGCCGCCGGGACTCGGTGAGCTGGCGCATGCGCGCGACGCTTTTGGCGAGCTGCACGAGGCGTTCCTAGCCGATGCCGTGTTTATAACGGTGGCGACCAAGGCTGTGATCACGCGCCCGGTGGTGGTGGTCCACCTGGTCGGCTCTTCGGACGGAAGCTCCAGTACCTCGGAATCTGGAGGAGCCCCGTCGTGCTTCCCGCGTACGCTCGTGCGGGTCGGAGGGTCGGCCGAAGCAGGCGTGATCGAGCTGCTCGCGCGCGCGGAGTCGAGCGCGGACACATCTGGTGGGAGCGCCTCGTCAGCACCAGGCGCGCCGGAGGACGCTGTCACTGTCGCCACGGGCTACGACATGGCGCTCGTGGTGCCGGTGACCGAGCTCGACGTCGCCGAGAACGCCCACCTTGACTACGCGAACCTACAAGTGCTCGACCAGAGATGCATGCAGCTCGCACTGCAGGTGAGCCGGGTGGGCCAGCACGGGACCCTGCGGTCGTTCAGCGCCGGGCTCGGAGGTCGCTATGCGCGGGTTCGCACAGACTCGGACGTCGCCGGCCAGGGCGCGCAGTCGTCCTTGCTGGCCGCCTACCTGGGCACCGACGACCAGGTCCACGACTTTCGTACACTGCAGGACCACCACGGGCCGCGCACGCGCAGCGAGCTGCTGTTCACGGGAGCGGTCGCAGACCGAGCCCGTTCCGTCTACAGCGGCCTCATACGTATCGAACGCGGCGCTCACGGAGCCGACGCCTTTCAGACCAACCACAACCTTGTTCTGTCCGAGGGGGCACACGCCGACTCGGTGCCCAACCTCGACATAGACGAGAACGACGTGCGGTGCAGTCACGCGTCCACCATCGGTCCCATAGACGAGGACCAGCGCTACTACCTCGAGTCCCGGGGGATCGAGCCGTCAGTGGCGGAACGGTTGATCGTCCTGGGATTCTTTTCGGACCTCGCGGCGCGCGCTCCCTTCGAGGGTGTGGGGAGGTTCTTGGAGGACGCCGTCGGCCAGCGGCTGTCGGGGCGCCTACCCTCGGATCGACCTGCGGTTGCCCAATCGGGAGTCGGGGATGGGTGAGGTGGTTCGCGTCTGCGGGCGCGAGGAGATCGAAAGGGGATCCGCCCGCCGCTTCGAAGTCGGTGAGCGCCAGATCGCGCTCGTGCGCATCGACGAGGACTTCTACGCCATCGGTGACACCTGCAGCCACGAGAACTACTCGCTCTCCGAAGGAGAGGTGATGATCGAGGAGCGCGAGCTCGAGTGCCCGAAGCACGGCTCGACGTTCGATCTGCTCACCGGAGAGGCCTGCTCGCTTCCCGCTACGGTGCCCGTGTCCGTCTACGCCGTGCGTGTGGAGGGAGACGACGTGCTGCTGGAGCTTCCGTGAACGCGCCATCCGCCGTTCCCGGTAACCGCCATCTGGGTCGCGACGTGCAGCATGAGCTCGCGGTGGGCGGCTTGCGTGCCGGAATTCTCGGGCGCGAGATCCTCTCGGGAGTCGACCTGGTCGTGCGCGGTGGCGAAGTCCACGCCGTGATGGGTCCGAACGGGTCGGGTAAGAGCACGCTCGCTCATGTCCTCATGGGCAAACCTGGCTACCAGGTGCTCGGTGGGACCGCCAGGTTCGACGGCCAGGATCTACTGGCGATGGCTCCCTGGAAGAGGGCGCGCTCGGGGCTCTTCTTGGCGCCCCAGTACCCGACCGAAGTGCCCGGTGTCCGCCTGACCGAAGTGCTGGCCGAGGCGCTGGCTTCGCGCAGCGTCGGCGACGGCGCCGGGGCGAGCGCAGCACCGGTGGAAGGTCCTGAGGCTCGCCTTGCGGCCGAGCGCGCTTCGACCGAGGCCGTCCGCCTCGGACTCGAGACGCGTTTACTCGACCGGGCCCTCAACGTCGACCTGTCTGGTGGGGAACGTAAGCGGAGCGAAACCTTGCAGCTTGCGGTGCTCCGGCCCCACATCGCGCTCCTCGACGAACTCGACTCGGGACTCGACATCGATGGTCTGCGCGACGTAGCCGAGCGGATTCGAGCCGGCGTCGAGGAGTGGGGCCTCGGCGTCCTGGCGATCACCCATTACCGTCGCCTGCTCACAGCCCTCGTCCCCGACGTCGTGCACGTCTTTGTGAACGGCCGCATCGTGGCAGAGGGGGGTCCCGAGCTGGCCGAAGAGGTCGATCGGACCGGGTACGCGGCCTATTAGAACACCCACGCAGGTGAGGCCCGCGCGACACCACGCGAAGTGCCGCACGCTGTACGGTTTCGCGACATGGTGCGCGAGCTCGAACGGGGCACTGCCGCGGGTGTCATCGGGCGAAGCTCTACTCGAGGAAAGCATCTTGCGGGCACCAGCTCGACCGTGTCACCTCCGGTCGTCGCGCCTCCCCGCCGCCCCGTACCGGCCTCGTCCCCGCCCAGGCGCCGCGCTCGTAGGCGCCGAAGCGCTCGCGAGCGCGTCCTCAAAGGTGCAGTCATCTTCGTTGCCGTGCTCCTCGTGCTGGTGGGAGGGGCATATGGCTACCTGCGGTACCGCCTGGGCCAGATCAGGTCGATCGGGTGCGCCGACTGCGCCTCGGTTGCGAACGGCGCACCGTACAACGTGTTGCTCGTGGGATCGGACAGCCGGGTGGGCAATGCCGCCGCCGTGGCCCAGGTGGGCGGACAGCGCAGCGACACCATCAAGATCCTCCACGTCGACCCTGCCTCGGGTACGGCGAGGCTCCTGTCGATCCCGCGCGACACCTACGTGGCTCTGTCTGGCATGCCCTCGGGGACGGGGATCGCGACCGACAACAAGATCAACTCCGCGTTCAACGACGGTCCCGGCCCCCTGATCCAGACGATCGAGAACACCTTCGGGATCCCCATCGCCCACTTCGTGATCATCGACGTCAGCGGGATGATCGACCTCGTCAATTCGGTGCACGGTATCAACCTGGACTTCGCGTACCCGGTCCGGGACTACGACAAGGGCACCGGCCACAACATGTCGGGTCTCGCCATCCCCCGTGTGGGCTGCCAGACCCTGAACGGGACCATGGCGCTGGCGCTCGCCCGCTCGCGCTACTACCAGTACGAGGAGCGTCCCGGCTACTGGGTCCCTGATGGAACCGGCGACCTGGGGCGCATCCAGCGGCAGAACGTCATCATCGAGGCCGTCGTCAACAAGGCCAAGTCGAGCTACAACCCGCTCACACTCAATGCCTTCGTCGGTTCGCTCGTCCACGACATCACGGTCGACAACGGCATGTCGAGCGGGACGATGATCTCGCTCGCCCAGCGCTACCACGCCTTCTCGGGATCGTCCCTGCAGACGGCCACCTTGCCGACCACCCCTGGGGACCAGACCACCGCCGCAGGGGCCGTGGAGGTCGTCCAGGAGCCGACGGCCCAGCAGGTGATCACCCAGTTCCTGGGCACGCAGCCGAGCTCTGTGGTGACGGCGCCTCTCGATTCCGACGGCTCGCCGATGGCGGTGCCTTCCACGGTGACGACCGCGCCGTCCGGGTCGTCAGCGAGCTCGGGGACCTCTGGAGCTTCGGGCTCGTCGACCCCCACCACCGTGCCGGGCACAGGATCGTTCAACCCGACTTCCTGCTGAGCTCACCCACAGGGTCCGGCATCGGGACAGATCTCGCTGGGAGACCGACCTCGTCTACCGGCCGAGCGCTGTGCTCAAGCGGTACCGATCTCGTCGAGGCCTTGGGCGAGCGCGTTCCACGACAAGGTCGCGCACTTGATACGGACCGGGAACTTGACCACCCCTTGGAGAGCAGCCAGCTCCCCGAGAGCCTCGGGGTCAGCGGCGGTCGCCGTGCCCGAAGAGGCGCCGTTCGAGCTTGCGCCCTCGGAGTCGCCGTCTCCCAGGCGCGCCTCGTGGATCGACATCATCGCCTTGAAGGTCCGGATCAGACCACGCACCTCGGGGACCGGCTTGCCTTTCACGGCAGCGGACATGAGCGACGCGGAGGACTGGCTGATCGAGCAGCCCTGGCCCGAGATGCGGATGTCGGAGAGGGTTCCGTCGTTCAGCTCCACGTAGAGGACAACCTCGTCCCCGCACAACGGGTTGAACCCCTCCACGCGATGTGCGGGGGGTACGGGCAGCTCGCCGCGGTTACGCGGGCTTCGGTAGTGGTCGAGGATGATCTCTCGGTACAGGTCTTCGAGACCGGTCATGGGCTCCTCGCGGGTGCTCCGGACGTGGGCGGGCCTGGTGCCCGCGGTATCTTCGAGCGCTTCTACCCGAATAGGGTATCGGCCTCGACCATGGCTTCGGCCAGGGCGTCCACGTCCGACTCGTCGTTGTACAGGTACAGCGAGGCCCGGGCGGTGGCCGACACGCCGAGGCGGCGCATGAGGGGCTTCGTGCAGTGGTGCCCGGCCCTGACGCACACGCCCGACTGGTCGAGCACCTGGGCCATGTCGTGCGGGTGGATGTCGCGGTAGGCGAACGAGATCACGCCGCCACGCTCCTCGGTGTCGGGGGGACCGAAGATGCGAAGGTCGTCGCCGAAGCGCTCGGCCAGCGTGTCGAGCGCGTACGAGGTGAGGTTCACCTCGTGCTTACGCACCGCCTCCATCCCCAAGGACTCCAGGTACGCCACCGCGGCACCGAGGCCGACGGCCTCTGCGATCGGCGGGGTGCCTGCCTCGAACTTCCAGGGCAGCACATTGGCGCTGAACCCATCGTGGCGGACGTCACGGATCATCCCCCCACCGCCGAGGAACGGGGACATCTCCTCGAGCAACGCGCGCCTGGCCCACAGAACACCGATCCCGGTAGGGCCCAGCATCTTGTGTGCGCTGAAGGCCAGGAAGTCGCATCCGAGCACGCCGGCGTCGGTAGGCAGGTGCGGGACGGACTGGGCAGCGTCGGCCAGCACGAGTGCCCCCGCGTTGTGAGCGTGCTCTGCTATCTGGGCGAAGGGAGGGATCGTACCGAGCACGTTCGACATTGCCGTGCACGCCACGAGCTTCACGCCGTCGAGCTGTTGGTCGAGCTCGGAGATGTCGAGTCGGTACTGCTCGTCGATGCCGAGCCAGCGAAGCTCGAGCCCACGTTCTTCGGCGAGGGCGAGCCACGGCACGATGTTCGAGTGGTGCTCCATGTCGGTGAGGAGTACCGCGTCGCCGGCGTGCAGGTGATGCCGTCCCCAGCTCGAGGCGACCAGGTTGATCGCCTCGGTGGCGTTCTTGGTGAAGATGACCTCGTGCTCGGGGTCGGGGGCGCCGATGAATTTACCCACCGCCACACGTGCACCTTCGTAACGGCGGTCGGCCTCCTCGGCGATCGCGTAGACGCCACGGTGCACGTTGGCATGAGTGGTCCGGTAGTAGTCATCCATCGCGTCGAGAACCACTTGCGGTCGCTGAGACGACGATGCCGAATCGAGATAGACGAGCCGACGCCCGTGCACCTGCTGTGCGAGCAGAGGGAAGTCGGCCTTGGAGGCGAGAGAGCTCATCGTCACCTCCGCCACGGCTCGTAACCCTCGGCCTCGAGGCGGTCGGCCAGCTCATGACCACCGGTGTCTGCGATCTTGCCGTCGACGAGCACGTGGACGGCGTCCGGGCGCAGGAGGTCGAGGATCCTCGTGTAGTGCGTCACGACCAGAACCCCGAGGGCCGGGCGCTCGTCGCG
>JBELAS010000065.1:0-7365 GCA_049508615.1 Acidimicrobiales bacterium | reverse complement strand
GCTCCAACGCGGACGAGAACCGATCGAGCAGCGATGCGAAGGCGGCGAGGTCGGTGCCGTCCCAACCGTCGAACAGACGCTCGAGCCAGGCCCGCCGGGCATCCAGCACTCGCTCGAGGGTCTGCCGCCCGCCCGGCGTCAGTGCGATGAGGGTGGCGCGCCGGTCGTCGGGGTCGGCATGGCGGACGACGAGCCCGTCGTGTTCGAGCCGATGGATCTTGCGGGTGATCGCCGGAGCGTCGACCCCGAGCAGATCCGCCAGGTTCGTCACCCGGAGCGAGCTGCCGTGGACGTAGAGCCTATGAAGGAGAGCTGCCCCGGCGCGATCGAGCCGGACGCCCGCCGCCTGGAGCAGGCGCTCGTGCGCGCGGACCAAAGTGATCGACCGGGCCACGATCTGCAGGGCCGTCTGGATCTGATCGACCGGCCCGTCGGTGGGCCCCGGCCTGGACGTCCGGAGGCCCAACGTAGTTACTTTCGGCATATAAGTACTATAGGCGGCCGCCCGACCGCACCGTCGACAAGCAAGAAGAGGCCGTCGACATGAGGAACGTCTGCGGCCACAGTCCCCCTCGACTCGCGGCTCGAGTGTTATCGGTCATAGCCGGTGGCCGCAGAAGTAGATGCCGAATCCACCAGAGGCACCGTGTTTTCGGGCTGAGTAACAGTTCTGCGCGATCCAGACCAGACGCGGATCGGTGGTCGTCGGGGATTGCAACACGATGTGGAAGTCACCGGCGTCGATCATGGACTCGAGCATCTGGAGGGTCGGTTCGGGGATCGTGCCGGTGAAGCCTCCGATCGGTAGCACCTCCTGGCCGGTGTCGTAAATGAACGGTGAGGCCAGCGCGGCTGACTGAGTGGCCATGAGATATGGAGAACCACGACGGGTCTGCTCCAAGAGTGGCACAGCAGCCGATGCAATCGTGGGAACAGCGAAGAATTCATGCGTGTGGTAGGTGAGAGCTTCGGGTTGGAAAGGTGTGTCGAAGGGCCCAAGCCGGCTCGACACCACCGAGGCCGAGGCCACAGCGGGGACGATCAGCACGGCCATCGTGCTCGCAGCGAAGATTGCGCCCAGCAGATTCCGGCGCGTCACAAACCTCGTCGACGTGACGGCGGCGAGCGCCGCCGAGAGACCCAAAGCGATCACTACCGGCTCCAACCACGAAGGGAGGCCGGTTCCTGCTGTTGGCAGTAGCCATGCCACGTACCCCGTTGTCACGAGCACAACGCCGGCAACGGTTACGCGTGCCGCGACGGTCTGCCGACGTTGCCAGGCCACGACGAAGCCGGTCCCGAGTAAACCGGCGATTGGAGGCGACATCGCCGCCGTGTAGTAGGCGTTGATGGTCGAGCTAATGCTGAAGACGACGGCGAGAACGATCAACCATGTTCCCCACAGCACGAAGCTTGCCCGGAAGAGGTCGCTTCTGGGCTTTCTCCGCCGAGCGATGAGCCCTGCGATCATCGTGATCAGTGATGCTGGAAGAAGCCATCCCACGTCGCGCCCGTAAGGTCCGGTGAGCAGTCGGTTCCATGCCGCCGGGGGTTGAACCGGGAGCTCGATCCCGGTCGTTTGGGTGAGGAGCTGATTGGGCGAGGCCTGATCGAGTCGACCGAAGCCGTTGTACACGAAGACCTGCTCGTAGAGGGAGTTGTCGTGACTGCCATCGACGTATGGCCGTCCCGACGCTGGGGTCAGCGTCACGAGTGTCATCCAGCTCAACGACACGACGACGGTAACCAGCCCCATGGCTCCCAGACGGAGAATGCGCCGTCGCCAGTCACCCGGAGCTGCGGCGAAGTAGACAAGGGCGACAGCGGGAAGGATGAGCCACGCCTCGACCATCTTGGCCTGGAACGCAAGGCCTACCCATACTCCGGTGAACAGGATGTTCCGCCAGCGTCCGGTGCGCACGGCGGTGACCGTCGCGTCTGCGCCCAGCACGAGCAGCAGGACCATCAAGGTGTCGGAGATGTTTCCCCGGTCGAGCGTCACGGTGGCTGGTGATACCACCAGGATCACGGCAGACAGGATGCCGACGACCGGACCGGCCAATCGGTGAGCGACGCGATAGATGACCAAGACCGTAAGCGTCCCTTCGACGACCTGGGGAAGGATCAACGCCCATTCGTGGACCCCGAAGACACGGACAGACAGGGCCTGAATCCAAAATGCCCCGGGCAGTTTGTCGACGCTCACCGTTGCCACGGGGTCGAAAGCGGCAAAGAAGAAGTTGTGCCAGCTCATCGACATACTGCGAACCGTTGCGGCGTAATACACCTCGAGGTCGTTTCCTACGCTCCACGCGTACAGGAAGGCGGAAACTCCGGCGACGCTCAAGAGCGCGGGCCGTGCCCAGCCCGGCTGGTCGTGCGGCGAGCGCCAGAACGCCAATCGATGTTGCCAGGTCGCGGCTGACGACGAGTTGGCGACGTCCTCCGACTCAGCTGTGGTGGACGTCATGACGCTGGAAGCCGGCTCGCGTTGCTCCGACACGAGCGTTCCTCGCGCGCCCCGGCCAGCAAGGCGCGCACGGTTGCCCGTGCAGTCTCGATGTCGTTGCTGTCGACGTGCCTAGCCAACAAGTTGTCGACCGCCCTGATCGGTCCTCGGGTCTCTTGAGTGGCGTCCTTCACCCGTACCGGGAGGAGGGACCACCGAGTAGGCCCCTTATGACTTGCGAGTCGCGACGAGAACCGGGATCCGACGCTCGGTGTTTACCTGGTATTCCGTGTACGGGGGGTAGGTGGCAATTGCTCGTTGCCACCATTGTTCGCGTTCTTTGCCGTGTATCTCATGCACGGTGACATCGAAGACCTCGGGACCGTCCTGAATTCGGACCTCGTTGGGTTCGGCCTTCAAGTTGAAATACCAGGAAGGGTGTTTCGGATCCCCTCCCTTCGAGGCGACCAGGGCGTATTGGCCGTCGTGCTCGACGCGCATCACTGGTGCCTTGCGGATCTTCCCGCTCCGATGTCCTTTCATGGTGACGATGATCACGGGTAGCCCGGTGTCGAGGAAGGTGCTTCCTTCATGTCCACCGGAACGCTCGTAGGCCTCGACCTGGTCGCGTACCCAGTCCCACGTGCTTGGCTCGTAGTCGCCATCCAGAAGCATGGTCCTAGGGTACGTGAAATCCGGCCAAGGCATCCGGTGATCGAAGTTCAACGGCGCCAGCACCTCTGACATCGAGCCCGGTACCCCTGGTAGAATTCGTGGTCGAATCGTCAACGAAGAGCTGCTTGAACGGCTGGCTGACTTCGAGTCCATTGATGCCCCATCGTCGTGGTGGGTGACACTTCCCGACCCAAAGGAGTCGGGCGCGCAATCCACGCACGGGTCCATGAGTATATTGGTGTCCGGTTCTTGAACGCTGATCGATGGGTCTTGACTCCGAGGTCGGTTCATCCTTACAGCAAGTGATCAAGTGGAGGCTTTCATGCCATTCGGCCCTCGAATTCCTCGCCGGTGCGCCATCGTGGCGTTGTCCTTTGCATGCCTGGTTCTTGTCGCAGGTTGTAGTTCATCGAGTACGACCACAACTGCGGTGACCCACGTACCGAGTTCGTGCAAAGCAATATCGACGTCGTTGATCAGCGGCTACATCGGAGGCGTGGCGACCACTCAGCCGCTCGTGCCGGCACCGCATTCGATAAGCTGCAAGTTCGCGAACTCCGACGCATCAAAGAGTCTCATTGTAAATATCGGGTCGGGCAATGCTGCAAACTTCGCCTCCTTGCTAACAGCGTTACGCGGGGGTGGCAGGACGATCACCATGATTAGCGGGCTCGGTTCATCGGCATTCTCCTTCATCAAGAACGGCATACCTAACGGCCTTGCCGTTCTTACCGCTAGGGGTCTCGTCTTCTCGGTCGCCGCGAATCTCTCACTCGCCCAGGAGGAAGCACTGTTCAGGCAGCTCATGACGTAGTTGTGACCGAAGCCAGACTTTGGCAAGGAGCTCACAATGTTCCATCATGGTTCTGATGGTTCTTATCCCGTGTTCGGCGTGTTGCTCTTGGTGTTGCTTGTCGCGCTGGTGGTGCTCGGGGTTATTGCATTGGTGCGGATGTGGAGCAGTCCCCGTGGTCGTCCCACACCGTTCCAGATGGGGACGCTGCCGGATCCGGCAATCGACCCAGCGCTCACCGAGTTGCGGGTCCGCTACGCGCGCGGCGATATCAGCTGGGATGAGTACTCACGGCGCGCCAGGAACCTGGGCTACCCGTACTCGCCGGAGGCCGGCCCCGGAGGTTCCGCATCTGGAGGACAGGCACCGCCTCCGGCGCCTTAGCGGAGGCCAGAGGGTGGTGACGCCGGCAGGGACGCTCAGGGAGCCTCGCTCGCCGAAGGGAAGCGTGGCGGGCGTTTCTCCTGCAACGCGGCGACCCCCTCGAGCACGTCCGGTCCCATGAAGCACAGCAACTCGTAGGCGACGGACTGGTCGAAGATCGGTCCGGCGGACCTCAGCCAATTGTTGAGCGTGCGCTTCGTCAACCGGATCGCCAGCTGCGAACCGCTCCCGAGTCTGCCGGCCACTGCCATCGCTTCGTCGAGCACCTGGTCCTTCGGAAGGGCCATCGTGACCATGCCTATGCGTTCGGCCTCCTTGCCGGTGAGCGTCTCTCCAGTGAGCAAGTAGTACCGGGCCTTCGCCATGCCCGCCAGCAGCGGCCAGAGGATCGCCGCGTGGTCGCCGGCGGCGACTCCGAGTCGCACGTGACCGTCGCCGAGGCGGGCGTCCTCGGCGCAGATGGAGACGTCGGCGAGCAGGGCCACCACGAGCCCCGCGCCGATGGCGACGCCGTTGATGGCCGACACGATCGGCTTCTCGCAGTCGATCACGTGGTAGACGAGATCGCTCATCTCCGAGGGCATGCGGGCGACCCGGTCGTAGTCACCGGCCATGCGCTCGACCATGGCGAGGTCGCCCCCCGCCGAGAAGGCCTTACCCGCCCCGGTGATGACGGCGACGCGCGCCTCGGGGTCACGCGAGACGTCCGTGAAGACCCTCGCGAGTTCGCCGTGCATGGTCTCGTCCGCTGCGTTGTACTTTTCCGGCCGGTTCAGCGTGAGCAACACGCCCTGCTCGCGACGCTCGAAGGTCAATTGCTCGTAGTCGGAATAGTCCATCCGGTACTTTCCTTCCGTGAAGGCGACGTCGTCGCTCTGGCGGCATTTAGAGGACTTCGAAGAGCTGTCTGGGAGGCTTCTTCATCGGCCGCGCCAACCCGGGTTCCGGCGGCCGAGAACGCCAGGCTGACGGCATGGCTGATCCCCGAGCCTCGACGACGAGCGTCACGCAACCTCTATGAACGGTGATTCGGCAGTGCTGAACAATACGTTGTACTCGTGTGAGCCCACCTCCACCAACGCGAGGCGTAGAAATCTCCCTTCGTACGATGCTCTTCGGTGTCATGGTGCAGGCTGCACCATGAACGGTTTCCCGGTGGTCGTGCGGACCACGCGAATGCGGCGATGGTGCATGGAAGGGCTCTTCGCGGTGCATGCTGGTGGTCTCGGACCTGTGGACGGCTTTCTGGCACAGAGCCGGTCGTGGGAGGTCTGTGCTCGAGCGAGTCGGAACGAAGGGGGGTTGAGCGGGCATGAGTGGAACTAGGAGGCCTGTCCCGCCTTGTGTCTCGGGGGCCATGCGAGGGGCTCACGCGTGAGCAAGCGACCGTGGTGGGGTTTTCCGGAGCAGTGGCCGGCGGCAGGACGGTACGCCCTCGCCAACAGGGGAAGCTCGACGTTGACGTGTCTCACAAAGGAGTCTGAAGGCGTAGCCGCCACGAGTGGGAGGAGTGACCGTTGCGTACGCTGATCCTTTGTGGGGGGAAGGGAACGCGGGCCTACCCGCGGACCCTGGAAGTGCCGAAGCCGTTGCTGGCGGTGGCGGGGCACCCGGTGCTGGGGCATGTGATGGGGATATACGCGCGCCAAGGTTTCACCGACTTCGTCCTGGCGGCGGGTTTCAAGGGGCACCTGCTCGAGGTTTTTGCGGCGACCCTCCCGAGCAAATGGCGTGTGGAGGTGCGCGACACGGGGGAGGAGACGAACACCGGTGGCCGGATATCGCGCTGCGCGCGGGACATGGGACAGACTTACTTCGTGACGTACGCCGACGGCCTGGGGGACGTCGACCTCGCCGGTCTCCTGGCGTTTCACCAGGCCCATCCGGGGGCGGCAACCATGACCACGGTGCCGTTGCCGTCGCAGTACGGGACGGTCGAGAGCGACGCCGACGGGTGCGTTCGACGATTCAGGGAGAAACCTTTCCTGCCCGACCACTGGATCAATGCCGGGTTCTTCGTCCTCGACCGCCGCGCGGAGAATTGGTTCGTGGGAGAGGACTTCGAGCGGGAGGTGCTGCCCGCGCTGGGCTCGGCCGGGGAGCTGTACGCGTACCGGCACCATGGCTTCTGGCGTTCGATGGACACCTACAAGGACGCGCTCGAGCTGAGCGCACTGTGCGAGGGCGGACATCCGCCGTGGGAAGGGGCGTCCACTCTCAGTGCACGGGGTGGGAAGTGAACTGCGCGACCTCCTCCGTATATCCGGCGAAGGCGCCGCCGCCGTCTCCCGCACGAGTACAGCAGGTCTCGAATTGGCCCTCTGATGCGCGAGTCCTCGTTACCGGCGCCAGTGGCTTCATCGGCTCGCATCTGGTGCGCCGCCTCGTCGCTGACGGGGTCGAGGTCCACGGCCTTACGAGCGCGGTGTCGAGCATTTGCGGCGTACGCCTGGTGGGGCTACGCGACAGCATCGCTCTGCACGAAGGGAATCTGACGGACCGAGGTGCCATGGACGCGCTGGTCGACGAGATACGCCCGTCGCACGTGCTACATCTGGGTGCCTACACCCATGTCGGCAAGTCCTGGCAGAGGGTCGACGAGTGTGTAAGCGCGAATGTGCAAGGCACCGTGAACCTCCTTCGGTCCCTCGACGGCAGCGGTTACAAACGTTTCGTCAACATGGGCACGAGCGAGATCTATGGGGATGTTCCCTCGCCGTTTCGCGAGAACATGCCGGTACGCCCAGTGTCTCCGTACGCCGCCAGCAAGCACGCCGCGGAATGCTTCTGCCGGGTGTTCCACCAGGGCAGGGGTTGGCCCATCGTCATGCTTCGGCCGTTCAACGCGTACGGACCGGCACAGAGCGCGGACCGGGTGATCCCCGAGGTCATAGTGCGGGCGCTTCGCGGCGAGGAGCTGCTCATGACCCAGGGCCGTCAGACCCGCGAGTTCAATTACGTAGAGGACATCGTGGACGGCATCGTGCGTGCCGCTACGGTGCCGGGGATCGAGGGAGAGCTTCTGAACCTGGGCTGTGGCCAGGACGTGTCGATTCGCGAGGTG
>JBELAS010000064.1:0-7374 GCA_049508615.1 Acidimicrobiales bacterium | reverse complement strand
GTCTTCCCAAGCTGAGGACGGGAGTTCGATTCTCCTCGCCCGCTCTCACGAAAACCCTGGTGGAGCGGCCTTGTTCATTCCGCGCCGCTGTTGTTCCTCTTCGATGGCGCGCTCATGGCGCGTCCCGTCTGCTATTCGTCTAGACCCCTATAACCAAACGGTCACCTCGTCGGCCGAGGTTCCGGGAGCTTAGGTAATGGCTGAATTCTGCTGGGAATCTGAACCGTCGGTGCAGAGCCGAACCGGCTGTAGATGATCCGCATCTCTGTAAATGACCGAGCCGTACGGAACTGCATGACTTCCTTCGTGACCCGACCACCTGAAACGTGCACTGTTAGGACCATTTCCTCCTCCCCAGGTCCGACCGTCGGAGTCGGGCCTGGCTAACCGGAACGCTCATCACTTCAACGATTCGGTAGCCGTTTGGTGCAGGCAGAGCGCCGGAGCTCCGAAGGAGGACATGGAGGTATGCGGTAGCCATGTATGCACCGATCGGTTCGCCTCGCCGCAGCTTGGAAACGAACCAGGTCGGCCCGGAACTTGTGAAGACGTTCTCCGAGTACCCAACGTCGCCGATAACGATCAATGTCCCTCCCGTAACTGGCGAGGGTGGAACCAGCTCAGAGCGATCCGGTGCCCCGTAGATGAGTTCGTAACCTCCGGTCCCCTTGCTGGTCGAAACATCGTAAGCGAGACGTCGGCAACGAAGCTTCCCGCGGCGAGATCTGCTGCGGCTGCCTTATGCACCTTGACCACGGCCAAGGGGTTGCCGGATGGCGGTGGGGGATACAGTGCTTGGTCGGATGTGGATTGCGCCGAGAGGACTGCGACCACAACCGCTGCGGTCACCAGCCCGCATACCGAGGCCCACGCACAGAACCGGCCCTTCGTCAACAGATACTCAGCATTAGCCACCGATTGCCTACACTCACCCGAAGTTAGAACTCTGCAGCAATTGCTTCAGCCTGAGCCTTTGTGAAGTTTCCTGATATTTACCTGAGCGCGGGTTCTCCCACCGGACAACGTGAACATCGTCACGCCCCACGAAGAGCGACCGGAATAGGGCGACTTTGGCCTCGTGTCGAGAGTTGCGGTCGACCAGGGGGACATTGACATCGGCGTCCACTTCGATGAAGAGGGTCGGCTCCCACGGAGAGACTGCCTCGTCGCGCGTTCCGACGCCAAGAAGGCTTCGCATCCGGTCGTTCTCGGCGCGGAGCTCGGCGATCTCCCGCAAAAGCGCGTCGACGTCAGCCGCGTCGTTCTCGTCGCCTTCAGACGTATGCGCGTCAACCATGGGTCGTGCCGGGTGGGGCACCTAACTCGGTGGCCGATGATGCCTCAGCCGGCCAGGTCCTTCCGCCGGACCCAGGTTCTGGGCTCCTTCAGGCTCTTCACGATGATCTCCCGGAGTTCCTCCGGGTACTCCATGACCTCGGGCGCCACGACGGCAGGGGTGAGCACAATGCGCCCGTCGGGCTCCTTCGAAGCGAGGTAGTGCTCCCGATCGGCCAGCTTGCCCAAGCTGACCCGCTGCCTGTTATCCACCGCGACAAGCTTGGCGCTCGTGCTCATCTGCCCTCGATCTCCCTCGGATTCCTCTCTCAACTGCCCTATTGTAGCCCTATTACCCCGAAGAGGAAAGGGGGCTTGACCCGAAATCGGGCACGCTTCAGACTATGCCGATGCCCGAGCTCTTCTTTTCTGGGCCGGCCCAAGAGGGCCTCCGACGCCTCGAGGCTGACCCGTCCCTCGAACCGCTGCTCATCCGAGTGAACAGCGCCCTCGATCTCATCGAACAGCACCCAGGCTCGACCGAGGCAAGACGGCTGCGATTCGTGGATCCTCCCTCTTGGGGGATTCCGGTGGGTTACGGCGCTCGCAGTTACCTAGTCACGTGGATGAGCGGAGAGGACTTTGCCTCGTGGGCAGACCCCGAGGACGTCTCCACCCTCTCCGAGAACATCGGAGATCATCTTGCCCTGTGGGCCATCGTGCTGTACATCGGGCCCCGTCCCGAATAGCAAGGCTAACGATAAGCGTTGGCACCCTCCGCACTGCGCGCCTCGATGGCGCGTTCATGGCGCGCACCGAATGCTGAGCCGTCCTATGGCCATCCGAGCGATCCAACAACACCGCAACCAGCTTCCTCCCTCGTATAACCTCCTGCAGATGACTCGGAACTCATAGCCGTCATGGCGCGTTCGGGTTCGTCCGTGGTTGTCCGCTGTCGTCCACCGGTTCAGCTTGGGAAGTCTTCCCAAGCTGAGGACGGGAGTTCGATTCTCCTCGCCCGTTCTCGCGAAGGTCCCGGCGTCGAGGCCATTCCTGTCTAACGTTGCTCCGTTTCTCTCGCCAATGGCGTGTTTACGGCGTGCGCCGCCCGCTACGGTCACAGCACTACGATTCGACCTGACTTGGCCAGTGAGCGCAGATCCGAAGACCGGCGCGTTCAGACGCTATTGGTCAATACGGACCATGACCGAGAACGGTCCTTCTAGCGCGAAATCGTAAGGCGTGCGCAACATCCGCAACCACCGGACGAGGGGCCTGCTTCCCCGCCCGAGGTGCGTGCGCGAGTCGGCTACTACAACTCCGACCAAGTGGAAAGGCTGCGCCTCATCCTCGGCGTGCACGCCGACGGATTCAACCCGACCGCGATCGAGCGGCTCTTGAACCGGTCGACCGCGTTCGCTAGGTGACTGCACCTCCTGCGAGACGCCGTCACGTCATCCTTTCAACCGGTTTCCTCAAGAAAATCGTGAGAGCCGTTTGCACGAGCAGGCCAACCAGAGGACCGCCGGGACAAGTTGATCCAGGCGGTCAATTCGCTCCGTCGCTGGCCCAGAAGTGTTGCTCGCCCTCTTCAAACAATGGATGGCGTCTCAGATGCAGGAGGCATTGGGCGTGGTCCTAGAGCTCCAGGCCAAGCCCAAGTAGCTCCGCCGCCCGTCGGTCAAACTGCACTTTCGTCCGATCCTCAGCAAACGCACAGGTGTTTCTTAACGCCCCCAGAATCCAGTGCGTCAGAATGAGTCTTACGACTGTGATCCCACCCTCCTCCAGGTATGTGGACGGCGGCGGACCGCCCGAAGTCAAGGTGGTCTTGCCCGCGTACAACGAGGCGGGACAGCTGGCGGCCAGCGTCGGAACCTTGCGGGCCTTCCTCGACGAGTCGTTCCCGCTCTGCGCCCGCATAGTCATCGCCGACAACGGCAGCACCGACGGCACGTGGGCTGTCGCGCGCTATTTGTCGGACACCCTCGCAGGCGTCGACGCTGTCCACCTCGATCGCAAGGGGCGGGGCCGGGCTCTCCGGGCCGCTTGGACCCGGAACACCGCCGCGGTGGTGGCCTACATGGACGTCGACCTGGCCACCGACCTCCGGGCCCTCCTCCCCCTGGTGGCGCCGCTGGTCGCCGGGCACAGCGACATCTCCACCGGTACTCGGCTGGCTCCCGGCGCCCACGTCGTCAGAGGTGTGGGACGCGAGCTGCTCTCCCGTGGCTACAACCTCCTCGTGCGAACGGCGCTCGGAAGCTCCTGCAGCGACGTCCAGTGCGGGTTCAAGGCGATGCGCCGAGAAACGGCCGCGGAGCTCCTCCCACTGGTCGAAGACGACGAGTGGTTCTTCGACACCGAGCTGCTCGTCGTCGCCGAGCGGATCGGGCTGCGCATCCACGAGGTCCCAGTCAACTGGGTCGACGACACCGACTCGCGAGTAAATGTCCTTCAGACAGCATGGAAGGATCTGCGAGGGGTGGGCCGCCTGGCCCTTTTCGGCGCGCGTCGCGTGGCGCGACCCGGCGCGCGTCGCCGTCCCATCAGCCGACCCACCGGGCCCAACACCGACGGTCGAGCCCGGTGGAAGAACCGGTTCCTCGTAGGCAGTGCGGTTGAGTCCGTCGGAACAGGCTCGGCCGATCGCAACCTCCCAACTTCCACGGCGGGGAACCAGGTCTTCGCCGACGAGCTGCTCCACTTCGCCGGTGTCGGTGCGCTGAGCACAGTCGCCTACCTGACTCTTGTATACGCCCTGCAGACCGGGCTCGACATCTACCTTGCCAACCTGGTTGCAGTCGTCGCCTGCAGTCTGGGCAACACCGCCATCCACCACCGGATGACGCGAGCGAACGGCATCGGAACCCCTCGACGACTCCAGGTGACGGTAGGAGCCGGTCTCATGACGGTGAGCCTGGCCGGGACTTCAGCGGCCCTGGCCGGAACTCGGGCCCTCGGGATGACCACCCTCGGACTCGAGCTCGTAGCCCTCACCGTGGCCAACCTGGCCGCGGCGGTCGTCCGCTTCGGCATCCTGCGCCGGTGGATCTTTCCTCCGCGGTTCGGCACGAGCCCAGAATCCGTACATCCAGCTCGTGAAGTGCGCCGGCGGGCATCCGAGACAGAAAGAACAGAAAGAGAGGCAAAGGACGGACAACAGACGCGGATCCGGACGGTGAAGGACCCATGAGCGACCACTTCGCCCCATCCCAATCCTTCCCGACCACAGTCGATCCCGCTTCGGTCGCTGTCCTTAACGAAGCACCCCTCACCACTGCCGCGACCATCGCCCCGCCCGAGGTCACGTCACACCCCACGCGACAGGACGAGCCCGACGAAGTCATCCCGACCGACGAACCCGGCGGCGGTCCCTCGGAAGTCGGCACGGCAGGCGAGGGCCCCGCCCGACCGCCCGACCATCCTTCGCCGCCAGCCAACAGGCTGAGGCGACTGATCCGCGGCCGGGAAGACGACCCGACCTGGGTCCGGCCGGCGCTCATCGCCCTCCTCCTTTCGACCGGGGTGCTCTACATCTGGGACCTCGGTGCCTCGGGATGGGCGAACAGCTTCTACTCCGCGGCGGTCCAAGCGGGCACTCGGAGTTGGAAGGCCTTTCTCTTCGGCTCGTTCGACGGCTCCAACTTCATCACCGTGGACAAGCCGCCGGCGTTCCTGTGGGTGATGGAGCTCTCGGCACGCATCTTCGGCCTGAACTCCTGGAGCATCCTCGTGCCCGAAGCCCTCGCAGGGGTGGCCACGGTGTGGCTCGTCTACGCCTGCGTCCGCCGGTGGTTCAACCCGGCCGCCGGTCTTATCGCCGGCGCGGTGACCGCTCTCACACCGGTCGCAACCCTTATGTTCCGGTACAACAACCCCGACGCGCTTCTCACGCTCTTGCTCACGGCCTCCGCGTACACCACCATCCGTGCTCTCGAGCGGGGCCGATCACTATGGCTGGTGCTGGCGGGGACGTTCCTCGGGCTCGGCTTCATCACCAAGATGCTCGAGGCCTTCATCATCGCTCCGGTCCTGGCCCTCGTCTACCTGCTGTGCGGACCGCCCAAGCTCGGCCGTCGCCTGCTCCAAGTCGTCTACCTCGGCCTTGCCACGCTCGTGGCCGGTGGCTGGTGGGTAGCGGTCGTCCAGTTGACCCCGGCGGCGATCCGACCGTACGTCGGGGGCTCCACCGACAACAGCGAGCTGAACCTCATCTTCGGGTACAACGGGTTCGGCCGCGTCACCGGCAACGAGACGGGCAGCGTGGGGGGCGCTGGCATTGCCGGCAGCATTTGGGGCCCGACCGGTTGGGACCGGTTGTTCATGAAGCAGATGGGCGGTCAGGTCAGCTGGCTGATCCCCGGCGCGCTCATCTTCTTGGCGGCCGTCCTCTTGCTCACGTTGCGTACCAAGAGGACGGACCGGACCAGGGCCGCGTTCCTGCTCTTCGGCGGCTGGCTCCTCCTCATGGGGGCCGTCTTGAGCTTCTCGCACGGGATCATCCACCCCTATTACACGGTCGCCCTGGCCCCGCCCGTGGGCGCGCTGATCGGGATGGGCGCCTCCACCCTGTGGGCGCGTCGCAAGTCGATCTTCCCCCGCCTGGCCTTGGCCGCCGCCGTGGTGGCCAGCATCGCCTGGGCATTCGCCGTCCTCGACTGGAGCCCACAGTGGTACCCGCCGCTTCGCTGGGCGATCGTCGTGGCAGGAGGGCTGGCCGCCGCGGGCATCGTCCTCCTACCCCGGGCGCGCGGCCTGTTGCTGACCGGCGTCTGTGGTCTCGGTGTGGTCGCGGTCCTGGCCGGTCAGGTGGCCTACTCGCTGGACACGGCGTCGACACCCCACACCGGCGCCATTCCCTCGACCGGGCCCGCTCTGCAAAGCGGACCTGGTGGCTTCGGCGGGTTCGGGGGATTCGGCCGTCCGAGGGCTGGCGGTGCCCGGCCGGCGGGTGGACTCGGCGGCGGGTTCGGCGGTCCCGGCGGGACCGCTGGTGGCGGCGGGTTCGGCCAGATCCTGCAGAACATCAACCAGCACGGCGTCACCCTGCCACCTGGCTTCCGGCTCCCCAACGGAATCACGTTCTACAACGGCTTGCACCTACCGCCCGGAGCGCTCGGTCGACTGGCTCGCGGTTTCGGCGGCGGTCGCGGTTTCGGCGGCGGTGCGGGCGGGGGCTTGCTGAATGCCTCGACTCCGGGTCAGCAGCTCGTGGCCATGCTCGAGCACGACGCGGGGCATTACTCGTGGGTGGCCGCTACCACCGGGGCCAACTCGGCTGCCGGCTATCAGCTGGCAACCGACGACCCGGTCATGGCCATAGGCGGCTTCAACGGCACCGACCCGGCCCCGACCCTTGCAGCTTTCGAGAAGGACGCGGCCGAGGGGCGCATCCACTACTACATCGCCGGCGGCATCGGGGGCTTCGGTGGTGGTTCGCAGTCGGCCACCGTCGGGGCGTCGGCCGTCTCCGCATGGGTGACCTCGCACTTCACCGCACAGACGGTGGAGGGGGTCACCATCTACGACCTGACGACCCCCAAGGCCGCGACCTAGTCCGCTATAGGAGGAACCGACCGCGAGGTCGACCGGCACGGCGTGAGTGCAAAGGCCGCGAGCGATGATCTCAGTCGACGGCGATCAGGACGTGCGGGCTGTCGGCAGGGTCCAACCATCCGAGAACAGCACCGAGCTCTGAATTGGGCAGTGCGACGCATCCTGCCGTGTAACCGTCTGTCGTGTCGTCATGAAGGAAGGTGCACTAGCAGTTCGACGTTGCGGTCCGAGACGGCGCCGCGGCGGCCGTCGTGCCCTTCCGCGTCGTGGTGGGGGACGCGCGCTTGCCAATCGTTGGCCGCCAGCTCGCGTGAGAGCGCCGCGAGCTGCATCGGGTCGCCGGTCCCGGTCCACCTGAGTGGCGCGAGCGAGTCGATCATCGTGCCGAAGATCGACAGTGTCCCGTCGCGATTGTCGACGAGCTCCACGATCCTGGCCTGTTGGGGGAAGTCGATGACCGAGGCCGTGTTGATCTCCCAGAAGCCTCCGGGTGCCTGCCAGCCCGAAGGGCGGCGGTGCGGGATGATGTCGTTGACGTGG
>JBELAS010000063.1:0-7405 GCA_049508615.1 Acidimicrobiales bacterium | reverse complement strand
CAGGTGAACGACAACACCGCACCCGACGCCGGCGGCGGCGGCATTCAGAACCTCTCGGGTGTGGTCACGATCAACAGCAGCCAGGTGAACGGCAACAGCTCCTTGAACGGTGGAGGTATCTCTAGCGGCAACGGCGCGGGCGGTGGCCCCGGCGGTCCACCCCCCGGCACCGCCCAGCTCGTTCTCAACAAGAGCCAGGTGAACGGCAACACGGCGACCGCGCCCGTCCCGCTACCGGGAGGGGGCCCTCCGATCGCGGCGGGTGGCATTGCCAATGGCGGCAACGCGGTCCTCAACAGCACTCAGGTCGATGACAACACGGCGACCAGCACCAGCGGTGCCGGCATCGTGAACCACGGGTCGATGACAATCAACAAGTCCGAGGTGAACGGCAACATGGCCACTGGGACCGGCGATGTCGCCTCGGGCGGTGGAATCTTCAATGCCGACATCGGCGCCCTCACCGGCGCACTAAACAGTGGCGTCCTCACGATCAACAACAGCCAAGTGAACGGCAACAGAGCGGGTGGCGTCGGAGGCGGAATCGCTAATGGGTTGCCTTCGCCCAAGATGCCGCTGCCAGGGGGCATGCTTACGCTTAATCACAGCCAGGTCATCGGCAACAGCGCCGCCTTGGGTGGGGGAGGAATATTTAACGTGGGCGGTGTGGTCTCGCTTGCGTCCACGTCCGTCAGCGGGAACAACCCCGACAACTGCGAGCCGACAGCGAGCATCCCTGGTTGCAGCCACTGAGAGTTGCTCAGTCCGGCTGACACGGTTTTGGCGACTAGCGGGGCGACGACCGTTTTAGAAAGCGGGCGTCGCCCCGCAGTTGCGTTTCGTGCGCGGAACGTCGAACAGTGAGGCGTCAGGCACAGAGGACCGTGCGCAATGACCTGGAGTTCTTCGAAGAGTGCCCCGAGCCGGTCGTCCGGCGTGCAGCACTAAGGAGGGTGTCACGAAAGGCGGGGTTCCCCCTCTGGCGCTGGGCGCAAACTGGCGATGGCGGCGCGGACCAAGAAAACTTCCGCGACCAGTCCAGCAAGGATGAGGAGCAACGCAGGCAGCGGCGGGCTCCATCCGGGGTGTCGCAGCAGCAGCGAGCCCGCGTCTCCGACCATGAAACGCCGCAGCTCCGCGTAGACGGCCACGACCTGAATAGCTCCAGCGGCGACGAGGATCGGGACCGCGCAGCGTCGAAGCAGCGGTTCGCCTCCCGGCTCGGTGCTGCCGAGGTAGGCCGCGACGACAAGGATCCCCGCGGCCAGGGGCAGCACGTAGCGGCCCTCCCATACCAGGCCGAGTGTGGTCGCCTGGGTGGCATTGGCAATCACCGGCAGCAGGATGCTGGCCGCAAGGAGACCTCCGACGGCCAGGCGGCCCCGGATCGGGCGGGCTCCCAGCGCGATCGTCAGGAAGAACCCGAGGATTGCCAGCTCGAGCCAGTAAATCGCGATCGGCAGCAACCGGACGTTCCACCCTGTCTGGCCGACGATCTCGGTGAACTGGTCGCCGAGGTGACCGACACTCACCAGCAGCAGGCTGCCGAGTGAGGTGCCGGCGGCCAGCGGATAGTCGTGCAGGAGGCTGGCAGTGGCGAAGGGCTGGGCTACCGCGATCCATCCCAGCGCGCAGACCAGGCTGACCGCGAGCGCTCCGGCCCAGCGCAGCAGAAGCGGGTCGTGAAGACGTTGCCGCAGCGCCGACCCCGCGAGCAGGAACAAGGTCGCCACAATGGCGAGGACCAATGCCGGTCCGAGCGGACGCGTCAACATCAGTATCACCATCGATGCGCCGAGCCAATGAAGCGACGCCCGTCGGCGCTCGGGGGCATCAAAGACGTAGACCAGCCCGGCCGTCCAGGCACAGATGGCGGCTGCGATCTCGAGCCCACTCGGGTTGACGGCACCCGCCATGAACATGGCTTCCGGCGTTGCCGACACCGCCACCGCGGCTAGGAGCAGTGGCCGCCGCCGGCTCGCTGCCGCCAGGTAGAACGCACCGGCGAGCAGGACTGACACGAGCGCCGCCGACAGCAGCCGGATGCCGTAGACCGCAGCACGAACCGATGGTAAGTATGTGGGCCAGCCGACCAGGAAGTAGTACAGCGGGGGATAGCGCCCTTGATACGTCGTCGTGGTCACGTCCCCGGACTCGGGCACCGGTGGATATGCACATCCTGCAGTTTCATCCGGGTTCAGAAAGAAGCAGGGGAAGGGATGCGGGGCGTTGTCGGCCAGCTCCGCCGGAACGCGCACCTGCGTCCCGACCATGTTCTGATCGGGGTAGCCCAGCCCGTATGAGACGGACGGCCCGAGAAGTTCACCGCGGACCACCGCCGCAGCTTGTAACAGCTGCGAGGGTTCGTCGGGCGGTCCCCAGAGCGGCGAGGCGAGGGCGAAGGCCATCGTCAGCAGGAGCAGCGGGACGAACCAGCGGAGGTAGCTCCGGCCGGGCAGCCAGTCGAGCTTCACAGCTCGTATTGCCGACCACGGAAGCGACCGCGTGGAGCGACTTCGATGGGCGGCACGTCTCATACGTTGGTGACGCCGTCGCGGCACATCCCGATCGTAGTGAAGAAGAAGGTCGCCAGGACCGTTTCGAACCCGAGCATCAGCGCCACCGCCGACGGGATGGACCGTCGTAGCGATATGGAAGGATCGAGGGTGGCGAAGAAGTGGCCGTCGCACAACGCGAGGGTCAGGATGGACCTACGCCACGACAACCCCCGAACACCAGTGCAATGGCTGAGAGGCCAAGAACAAACCTGTGAACACATGTCGTTGTCGCACGTGAGACGCCCGCATCGCAACTGTTCGGCCCTATCGCTGCACACCGTAGCCGAAGACAGGGTCGTGCTCCGAGATAGGCAAGATGAATCGCCCTGGAAATCCTGGAGGCGACGCTGCAAACGAAGCGCCACGGGTGATACCGATTCCCTTCGCGCACTCCTACTGGGCGCACCCGTCTCGGTCCGGCCTTTCAGCGGCCTCGTAGGGCGTTACACAACAGATCGGCCCAACGCTGTTTCACCAGGCGGAGGCGATCCGAAAGGATCGTTCCGAAGCAGCTGGCCGGGGGCTTGACGGGGGTCCTCTACATGAAGAGGACCCCCTCGGCCTGTCCGGGGCCATGTCCTGTCCTTGTCCACGAGTGGCTCACGTTCTGCCTGTTCACGGCCTATTCGAGTCCGGCTGACGAGTTCGGGAAGTACTCACTACTCCACGGGCGGTGAGGTCGCGAAAGACCACGAGCAGCGAGGTAGCTAAAGAGAGAGTGCCCCAACTCCGATAACCGTGCGTAGCGCAAGCGCTCTTTCACGCCGCGAGGACAACATGATTGACCAAGTTGGAGCAGATCGACCCCAAGGTCCGGGCTGGTGGGAAGCATCGGACCACAAGTGGTACCCGCCCCACCTGCACCCGAGTTTCAGATCGGGGCAGTCTTTCGGTGAGGGTGAAGTGACACTGCGATCCAAGACCGGGCGACTTGGCGGGAAAAGAGTTGCCGGGAAGAGAGCCGGCAAGAAGGGCTCTCGCCGTCTAGGCGGCCCCTTCGTGATACCGGTAGTGCTGGTGTTAGCGCTGGCCGTAGGGATCGGTGTCATGACAACGATGTCCAGCCCATCGTCTTCCAGCGCGGCGAAAGCCCCGTCGTCTGCGGTCCAGACACCGAGCGGACCCACGACCACGGTCCCGACAGTGCAACCGCTCGCGACCACCACCACAGCGCCGGCCACGACTTCACCGGCCAGGACTGATACTTCACCCGCACCTGCACCTGCACCTGCACCTGCACCGACTACCACTACGACTGCACCGGCGCCGTCACAGAGTTTCAGCGTCCCGCCGACGACGGCTCCGCCTGCCTGCACGGTCGCCATGTCGGCTCACGATTATCAATCGCCTGGTCAGAATGGATCCGCTCAGGCTTCCTACACCGTGACTTCCAACATTCCGTCTCAAACGTACGTGATAACGGTCGTTGGTTTCGGTACGTACTACACCGGAAAGGCATCGACCGATGGATCCGGAAATAGTTCGGGAACTCTTCCAGTGCCATGGGTAGAACAAGTCTGGGATGTGGATGTCGCATTTGCACTCCCAACTGGCGCCGTAAGTTGCGATACCAGCTTCATCGTGGACTAGGGCACACCGGTTGGAAGGGTTCCACAAGGCGGGTTGCGCCTGAACCTGTGGGTGGTGAAAACCTCATCCGTACGCCTCACGCAGCAAGTTCGTACTCGTGGACGAGACCGCCGAGTCGGAATAGCTGGAGCAGGCGAACGAAGGCGACATATAAGAAGGAGAACGCCACGTCTCATCTTCGCCGCCGACTTGACGTTGGAGAAACTCGAGGTGAAGAGCTTGGATGGGGCTCTCGAAACCCACAAGCGGCGACAGAGCGTCAACCCACCTTGGTCACGACAATCTCGTCCTGACCTCTGATGCATGAATTGGGATCGCCAGGAACACAGCCGTCTACCCACTTCATGGTCGCAGTGAACGAACTCCCGTTGAATGCGGAATAAGTCGTGGTGCAGCCCGAATTACCCTGGCATGCCTCAGAAATCGCCTGCTGCAACCTGTTGACAAGTTCAGCAATGTCGTCACTATTGAATTCCTGGCTTCCGAGGTTGATACAGCCAACACCTGTGCCGCAGAGTGACAACTGGTAGGTCCCCGAGGGTAGATTTGTGGGGAAGCCTGGTGGCAAAGTCACTGGCGCGGGCGTTGGCGTGGGAGTTGTTGGTGGCTGCTGATAGCACTTGTTGTCTGCAGCGTTGTAGTACGGATAACCCGGCGGACATTGAGGCGTGGGTGTCGTGGGAGGCGGCGGCGTCGGAGTGGGTGTCGCCGTCGTCGGAGTGGGTGTAGTCGTGGTCGGAGTAACGGGGGTCGCGAGGCTGCTGTGCAAGGTGCGCCCGACCTGTGCAACCAAACCAGCCATTGGGCCGTCCTGCGGGGGTAGGACATTCTGCTGTGTGCAGTCCCCGCTGCCGCCTTTGTACTCGGTTCCAGTTTCGCTTCGCCAAATCCAACAGGGAGAGTTGAATTGGTGGCATCTCCATCCGGGTCCGGTGGGGGGTAGCTGGTTCGTGTTCGGTTGCGTCCAGTCGATATTGCCGCCGCCACACTCGTCGACGAACGATTGGGGCGGAGCGTCTCCGAGAGGGGTTTGGCTGATCATGGTGGTGTCGGGTGTCAAATTCGCCGAAGGCGGACTCAACAGTTGGGGGATCTCCGCCTTGGTCCTGTTCCATAGATCAGCATCCGAGGGGTTTGGACCCGGCATAACGGCCTGCGCGAGGTTGCCTAAGTAATCCAGAAATGCTTCTGTATGTTCGCAACCCCCCCAACATCTCACAGGACTGAAGCCGGGAGTGGGAGACGGGACCTTGGAGTGGCCACGTATTCCGAAGAGAAGGTCTCCTGTCAGCTCGATCTGCGGCCTAGAGGCACGAATCGAGCTAAGCGCGACGGGATCTATGTCCATTTTGGACCCCGTCATGGCTACCGTGGGACTGTTGACCGGCTCGATGAAGTGCAGGTGGGCCGCGATCCAATTGGGCTCAGCCGATGTGGAAACGTCTTTCAGCCAGTAGGACTGGGCTTCGAACTGAGCCCCGATCCACAGCAGTGCCTCAGCATTGTTCGTCCCGAACGCGTAGTCACCATATTGGATCAACGTCTTGATTCTTTCCGAGGAGGCCGCGAAGGCGGCGTTTACTTGGTCTGCGGTCATGCTCAGTTGAAAGGCGGGTGCTGTCGGCGCGCTCCAGTTCGCTCCCTCCGCGGCGTTTCCTGCGGCAGCGACCACCGAAGAAGCCCATCCGTTGACCGTGGTTGCGTAGCTCACAAGTTCGCCGGGAGTGTCGAGTGACCCGAGCCCCGTCGCGGCCGCCTGGGCCTGGGTCTTGACGGTGGCAAAGGTCACGCCGGCCGGCGCCTGGCCCGATGCGATCTCGTTGCCCTGTTCCACTGCCACTGCTACTGCCGCGTAGAAATCCTGGACCATGGGGGTGACTGCGGTGGTTTGGGAATCGGCATACCTGTTGAGACCGACGGCCAGACCCGCCTCCAACGCCACAGCGACCACCGCCGCCATCGCCAGCGACTTGTGCAACCGCTTGTGAGCCAGCTCCGACGACACGAGCGCCAGGAGGCAGGCGGCCGAGAGGGCGGCGATCACCCCGAAAGTGATCACCATGGCTGCTCGGACGCTTCCCGCAGGGATGCCAAAGAACGACAGGGCGGTCAGGATGCCGGACCCCGCAGCGGCCGCCAGCGCCAACGATGCCCGCCAGCGAGCGTGGATCAGCTCCACCATGACCGCGACCAGAAGCCAGATCGCTGACAGGACGGCAAACGAAGCGAAGGGCAGAACGCTCAACGACCTGGCAAGACCTTCGGGCGCCACAAAGAACGTCACGCTGGCCAGCACGCTCCATAGCACTGCCGACCCGGCGAGTCGCCGCAGCAACCGGCCGCGCCTAGAAGCCTCCATGCCCGCTGCCCGGTGGCTCAGTCCGTGGCGCAGCCACCTCACTAGCAAGATTACGGCCACCACGAACACCATTACGCCGGCGATGGTGCCGAAGAGGGTGGTGAAGAATACGCGCCCGGCGGAAATGGGGAGGGCGAAATGACACCCAACTGCGATGAGTGCGTAGAACGCGGCCATAGCCAGACTGCCTTTTATCGTCATACGCCGGCGTCGCCGGCGGGGCGTTTGCTTTTCGGGCACAGTGTTGGTGGCCGTAGGAGGGGGAGCGGGCGGAGGCGGAGGGGAGGGCTGAGATGGTGCATCGGCAGCGGTCAAGTGGTCACCGCAAACGTCACAAAAACGAGATTCAGCCCTGAGCGCGCCACCGCAGGCAGGGCAATCCACCGCAGACACATTTTCGGTGTCCGTCTGGCTCGCGCTCCCGGGATTCGTTCCACGCGTTTGGGTGCTTCGCACGCCGAATACATCGGCCCGTGAGATCCGATACTGAAGGCTGAACCCCAGGTCAAGACCGGTCGGTCCCTACCGGTGCGTGCTTATCTACTACCTGGCATCGGTGGAACGGCCCAGCTGCCCGGTCACGCTCTGACAACGAGGATCACCACCTGTCTGGCTGTCTGAGTACAAGATGGTCGCGTGGCCCAACGCCCACCGAGCAAGGAGACCGTCCGGACGTCGAGGCCCTGGTGTAAGATGAGAGCGTCCCTCTTGGGAGTGACGCCTTGTTTGGGCAGGACGACCGCATCGGGTTGTCGCCCCGTACAGGCTCGACGCCGTCTTCTGAGCTTTACTCGAAGGAGCGCAATGCCTGTTCTTCCTACTAACCGGCATCTTGTCGCGGTCGCCTCAGAGCCGTCTGACGTGGACACCGAAGCGGAGGAAGACTCCGATCCAATGA
>JBELAS010000062.1:0-7415 GCA_049508615.1 Acidimicrobiales bacterium | reverse complement strand
CGGAGAACAGCTCGCAGTACATAGCCGCGATCCGCGCGGGCGTACCCTGCAGGCCTTCCCGGCTCGGATCCTCACCCACCGCTTCGAGCAACTCCGTCACCAGGCGCTCGACACGAGTGACGTCGACGCTCACCTAGTCGCCTGCTTCGCGTGCGCGGGCCCGTCTCGTTTCGACGGCGCGACGGTGACAGCCACGGTGATGGGAGCCTCGATCCGGTCAGTCGACCGGGACAGATCCCTGGTAGACGCGGATGTCGGGCAGGTTCCTGTAACGCTCTGCGACATCGAGCCCATATCCCACCACGAAACGAGACGGGATGTGGAACCCTACGTACCGAAGGTCGAGCTTGGCGCGCTGGCGACCTTCTCTCACCAGCAGCGCGCAAACCTCGAAGCTGGCGGGCTGACGCGTCAACAGGCTACGACGCAGGTACGAGAGGGTGAGACCGCTGTCGACGATGTCCTCCACCACGAGCACGTGCCGGTTGGTGAGATCACAGTCCAAGTCCTTCACGATGCGGACCACCCCGCTGGTGGTGGTGGCCGACCCGTACGAGGCGACGGCCATGACGTCGACCTCCACCGGTAGCCGAATGGCGCGCGCCAGGTCGCTCATGAAGACGAAGGCACCCTTCAGCACACCGACGAGCAATGGCGGACGTCCGAGATAGTCCGCCGTGAGCTGGTCACCGAGCTGGGCCACGCGTTCTTGCAGAGCGTCCTCGGCGACGATGACTTCCCCGAGGTCCGGATCGTCGTCCCAGCGGTCCACGCTCAACGACGCCACCCGAACGAACCGACTGCCCCCGCGCGCCCCCAACGCTCACGTGGTGAACACGACATCGGACGCAGACACTACCGGACGCCGCTCCGATCGATCTGTTGGATCCGTGCCGACGCCAACGTCCTGCGCGATCTGCGAACCCGGATCCCCGGGGCCACGTCGGTAGCCCTCGTATCGCCCCGGGCGACTGCCAGGACCCGTTCGACGGCCGCCAGGTCGGGCGGGTGGCCACCGTTTCGCAACCAACGCCGGGTGGCCCTGCGAGCGAGCGCCTCGGGGGCCCCGGCAAGAGCGGCGGCGTCGGATGCGTCGACCTCGGCGGCCAGCTCGTCCAACAGGTCTGCCTCGACGGCAAGCACGTCTGCTTGGCGGGCGAGAATGGGTACGACATCGCGGCCGGCGATCTCCGAGCACAGCGGGAGAAGGTCGTGACGGACGCGGTTGCGAACGAAACGCGCGTCGTGGTTGGTGGGGTCCTCCACCGGTTCGAGCCCCTCGTTCAGACAAAGCGAGCGGGTCTCGGCGCGTCGTACCGACAGAAGGGGGTGCTCGGCACCCGGGCGCATCGCAGCAAGACCGTCGAGACCCGCTCCCCGTAGGAGATTGAGGAGGACGGTCTCCGCCTGGTCGTCCATGGTGTGGCCGGTAGCAGCCCCCGCCGGCAGGACCTCTCTCCGGGCCGCCCTCGCACGTGCCTCGAGGTTGGGACCGGGACTCACCTCGACCTTCTCGGCACGAAACACCGCCCCGAAACGCCGCGCCGCGTCGGCGACCACATCGGCCTCGGAACCCGAACCGGGGCGCAGCCCGTGGTCGACGTGCACGGCGGTGACCCGGCACCCGGCAGCCGTGGCAAGGACGAGCAGGGCGAGGGAGTCCGGCCCACCCGAAACCGCACACACGAGAGGCGAAGAAGGCGGCGGGAACGTGCACCGGATGAGCAGCTCGTCGGGGCCGAGCGTTACGACCCCCCCCGTACGCTGCATCACCCGGACCCCGCCCGGGGCATCACCCCGCCGCGACGCGCGCCTGACCGATGCGCGTCACCCAACTCTCGGGGTTGTGAATCTCGTCCATGCTCGGCAACATCTCGGGGCCTTCCCATACCCGCGACAAGAGCGGCGGGCCGCCTGCAGCCTCGACTGCGTGGATGAACCGCTCGCCTTGCTCGTACTGTCGCAACTTCGCCTCGATACCGACGAGCTGTTGCAGCAGGCGCGCCGGCCGTCCGGCGCGGTGACGCCTCTCGCGCATGACGCGGCCGAACCAAGCGGCATCAGGCACGGCCGAAGCGCCCGCACGGTCCATCGTCACGTCGCCGTGACCTTCGAGCAAGCTCATCATCGCCTGGACTCGCCCTATCACCTCGAGCTGCTCGGGCGGAGCCACCAGGCCGAGCAGTCCCGCCTGCTTCAGCGGGTTGCTCCCCTGGCGGACTGCAGTGGCGGCGCGTCGAAGTGCATCGGCGAAACGCCGAGGATCGGGAGGCATGCCCCCGAGCACCTGATCGACGAGTGAGAGGAAGTACGGCCGCAACCACTCGACGCCTGTGAACTGGCACCAGTGGGTGACCTCGTGCAAAGCAATCCACAGTCGGAATTGCCGAGTGGGAAATCCGTGACGGCGCTCGAGGGCGATGATGTTCGGGCCGACGTAGGAGACGAAATCGCCGCTGTCGTCACCTTCGGCGAGCAATAGGTCGTACTGGCCGAGCACACGAGTCGACATCCACCCAAGGACGGTACCGAGCTGAGCGCCTGCCATACCGCGCGCCGCTCCTGCGAGCGGACCGGGAAGCGTGCTCGTCTCCAGCTGCTCCAGCACAGGGTCGAGCAGTCGACGGAAGGACCCCAGGTTCGTGCGAACCCATCCCGCGCGGTCGACCACTCTTGCTCGCGCCGCACCGGAGACGGGCTGTAGTCCGGTCTCATCCACTACGAGCGTCTCAGCCTCGGAAGTAACCTCTGCGAAGTCCTGCTCGAGCTGGGCCTTGGTGGCAGGACCGACGTTGCCGGACGCGGATGCACCGGCGAAGGGGTTCCCCGCCCCCACCCATATGGCGACACGTTCGGCCACGTCCCAGGAAACGGGGTTGGTCACCCCCACAGTGTACGGACGACCAGCACCGAGGTGCGCCCGGCGACGAGCCTGCTAGTCCGCGGCCTGGCCCGCGAGGGAAGTCCACCAGCCGGCTAGCAGCGTTGGTGGCTCAGGCGATCTTCTTGCCGCGTAAGCGGGGCATCGTCTCAGGCTCGTGCAGATAACAGTAATCGCCCTCGTTGTAGATCGAGAGCTTGGTCCCGCAGCCCGCTTCGCCACACACCCGTCCCTCGGGGAACGTGCGAGACGGACGCTCGTGACCCGTGAACCAGGTAGCGCTGACGACCGAGACGCCGCCGCGATCGGATCTATCGTCCATGCCCGCTCAACCTTTCAGTCGAGGTTCGCTGTTCCTTTCGCCGTCGGTTCCATAGCTATCGGCAAGGATGACGGCCGCTCTGAGCCAACGCGCATGAATTGAGACACCGTTGTGACATAAACAGGAGGTCCTCGCCCTGGACGCGTGCGAGTCCTTCTTGACCCTGGCGCGCACGAAACGACCGGCCCACCGGGCGAGAGCGACCAGCCCACCCGGCGGATCGGCAGCCTGGCTATCAGCCTTTCGTGCTCTGCTGCTTTCGCTCTTCCTCGATCAGCGCCTCGTGGACCCGCTGGCGCAGAGCATCGGGAACATGGTCCTTGCAGCGCTGGGATACGACCATCCGCAGCTCGGCTTCGAAGTCGAACGCTTCGAAGCAGGGTCGACATTCATCGAGATGACGCTTGATCTCCATCCTGCGCTCGTCGGTGAGCTCGCCGTCGAGATAGGTGTAGAGCCGGTAGAGGGTTTCGTTGCAGTCGACCTCGGACTCTCCGGTTCCCACGGTCCTCCCCTCGCTCCTGTAAGTGGTGGACGGTTCAGTGGCCGGGCTCGGCGCTCCCCACCAAGCCCTGCGCCACGGCCGATCCTGACAACGCCTTCTGCAGCGCTCTTCTTCCCCGGTGGATACGGCTCATGACCGTTCCGATGGGCACCTCGGTGATGTCGGCAATCTCCTTGTACGAAAAACCTTCCACGTCAGCGAGCAGGACGGCGATCCGGAACACCTCGGGCAGCGACTCGATCGCCGCCTTCACGTCATCGTCGGTGAGGCGATCGAAAAGCTCGTCCTCGGCCGACCGACCCGTGCCGGCTGTCTGGAGCCCGTCTAGGCGGTGGTAGAGGTACAGGTCCTCCACATCCTCGACGTCCGCCTTCTCCGGCCGGCGCTTGGCGGCGCGGTAGTTGTTGATGAACGTGTTCGTGAGGATCTTGTACAGCCACGCCTTCAGGTTGGTCCCCTGCTCGAAGTGGTCAAAGGCTCTATAGGCCTTGAGGAATGTCTCCTGCACGAGATCTTCGGCGTCGGCAGGGTTGCGCGTCATGCGCAGGGCGGCGGTGTAGAGCGCCGGCATGTGCTCCATGGTCAGATCGGCGAACGCCGCCCTGTCGGCCATGGCGCCACGATACCCATCGGTTGTGTGACTTACCGTCGAGGACGCGCCGGCGGAGCAGCCGGGGCGTCCAGCGCAACGATCCGACCAAGTCCTCGAAAGGCTCCCGAAAGGACGGAGACACCAAAGAGGGCTTCGGCCCCTCAACCAAGCGGACGCTCGTCCTGGCTTACGTGCGCGGACTCGCCTCGGGCTTCACCAGGAGGTCTGCGGCTACGCGGACGAGCGTGCAGACGGGGACGGACAAACATGGCCGCCCAGCTCTTCGGCATCATCGATCATCGGCCGAGCGCCCGGGCCGTCCTATTGGTTCCCGAGCAGCGAGAGGTGCGCGATGCCGTCCGGCGCGAGCCCGGCCTTCTCCAGAAGACCAGGCAGGGGCCGGAGCCTTCACCTCGGCTCCACCGTCGTCCAGTGTGCGGGCCCGTGATCGACAGTGGGGCTGAACTGGGGACTTGCCGAGCCCGTGCCCGGTGCGGATTCGGTTCCCATTCTTGTCACGCTAAGTGGCCAGGACGAAAACACTAATCGTGGTCATCAAAGTTGCCTATTCCCGTGAGGGACGTCTACACCGACACGAAGAGAAGCTCGGTAGGCGGGGAAACAGCCATAGACCAGGTCACGGCAGGAAAGCGGTCGACCCAGACTTGCGTCCATCGGCTGACCCGGAAACTCGACCCGCAGCTCTGCATGGGACTGGTGGCCTCGCTGGCCGCGGTGCCAGCCCTGGGTTTGGCGACAGCCTTCACACTCGGAGGGTTCAACGCGGCCATCGCCAACAGCACGGATGCCTTCAGTTCCGCGATCATCCAACTCGAGGAGAGCAATGGGCCAGCTACTTGTTACTCGACTGGCGCGGGTCAGGGCGGCACAGTCACTGTCTCCGACACCAACTCCGCCTGCACGATCAACGATTTCGTTGGGACTCTCGACCAGGTCGTGGGGGACACCGCCCTTACGACCACCCTCACGTTCACGAACGTCGGTAACTACCGCACCACGGTCGTCAGCTTGGTACCAGGCGCCTGCACTGTGGCCAATGCGTCCGACGACGGCGGCTACTACGGTGCTGACGAGACGGACGCCGTCCTTTGTAGCAAGGTCGACATCACGATCGCCAACACCACCTCGGGTGCCACCGACAAGCGGCGTCTACCCCACCCAGGCAGCTGCTTGTCCGCCGCTGTCGAACACCGACAACCTGGCAACCCTGATGAACGCTGGGATGACCACGACCCAGATGTCAGCCCTCGCGAAGAACACGTCGGCAACCTATGTCGTGACCGTCCAGCTCGATGCCTCGACTACCAACGCCGACCAGGGCCTCACGGTCACCCTGCCACTCACCTGGAGCATCTCCCAGTAGAATTCGGCAGCTAGCACGGGTGCCTCGGTCGCCAACCGCACAGCCCGCTCCCATCGACGGGCGATGCATGCACTGTGACACGCAAACAAGAACGCAGAACAGCGGGCACACGTAACCTCCGACGGTGATACCAATGGGTCGAGAGGCCGCGAGGTCACCAGGCTGGGGTTGCGCCATATTGCGCTTACCAAGGTGCAGCCATGACCGATCTCGCTCGGTGGGCACCGGGCGACGTCCCGAGCCCCATAGATGATCCATGGCAGGATGCGAAGATGACGAGCGAGCGGTTGGCGGTCCAGCGCACTATCGCGGCTGATCCGGCGACGATCTTCCGCCTGCTGTGCGACCCGCAAGGTCATGTGGCGATCGACAGCTCAGGGATGCTCATGGAAGCAACGGGCGAGCCCGTGACCGCCGTAGGCGATAACTTCGTCGTTCACATGGACCGCGAGGCCCTAAACGACTACCCGATGGGCCGCTATGACGTAACCGTCACGATCACGAACTTCATACCCAACCGCGAGATCGCGTGGACGATTCTCGGCCAGATCAGGCCCCAGATCGGCCACGTCTACGGCTACACGCTCGTACCCACCGACGATGGCACACTTGTCACGTCGTATTACGACTGGTCGTCCATCGACCCGATCTGGAAAGACGCTGGAATCTTCCCCGTCCTGTCCGAGGAGGCGTTGCGGGCCACCCTCGGGATTCTCGCTCGAACCGTGACACGGGGCAATCTGGGGACGTCAGGCTGAATCGACGCGTTCGAACATGATTGTTCCACTCCACACGATACCGAGAGCAGGTACGCGTTGTGCCGCCAAGTGATAGGTCGCCGACTCATAGCGCGACTCGGATATTTGATCCTGCGTTGTTCTGGCCTGCCACGACCAGGCGATCTGGGATACCTACCACGGGGTTCGTCACCAGATCGATCGACGACCAGCACCCGATCTGCACAATCGCCGGTCTGGTCTGAACTTCGGTCGGCCTCGCCCCGCTAGTCTCGCCGTACCAGGTTGAACGTGAGCTTCAATCACCGCGGAGGGGTGCGACGTATGCAAATGATCATGGAAGTCGAGCTACCGAACGAGCCGTTCAATACGCTCGTCAAAAAAGGGACCGCAGGTGAGACGCTGCAGCGCATCCTCGCTGACGTCAAGACGTCTGCGATCTACTTCTCAGAACAAGACGGACGGCGGGGCGCGTTCCTTCTCGTTGACGTGCCCGACCCGTCGCGCGTCCCACTCCTTGCCGAGCCATTCTTCGTACTACTCGACGCGACTGTGAAGCTCCGCGTTTGCATGACACCAGAAGACCTTGCCAAGTCAGGGCTCGACGAGATCGGGAACAAGCTCCTCTGAGCGTGCTCTCTGCCTATCGCCCGCACGTGCAGCTTGGCACCTCAAACGAGACAGCTCACGCCCGGACACACGATTCAATGCAAGCTCGAACAGGAGGTTTTCGTCGATGTACGTAGGAGTTATCCACCACATTTCCGATCCTGAAGGATTTGAAGCCGCCGAGGACAAGGCGTTGGAGCAGGGGTTACCCGCGCACGTCCAGTTGCCGATCCATGCCGCGACGCCTGACCACACAACGGGTATCTGCATCTGGCAAGGCGACTCTGTGGACGCAGTCCGGGAACTCGTAGAGAGCGTCGTGGGTCCGTTCAGCACGAACGAATATCTTGAGCTTGAGGTCCACGGTCTGCCATAGCCACCGCAG
>JBELAS010000061.1:0-7432 GCA_049508615.1 Acidimicrobiales bacterium | reverse complement strand
CTCCCGAGAGCCTCTACCTGCTCGTCACCGCCGAGCGCAGCCGGGCGGTCCTCGGCCACGTGAGGACCGTGATCGTGGACGAGATCCACGCCCTGGCACATGACAAGCGTGGCTCGCACCTGACGCTCACTCTCGAGCGCCTGGAGCAAGTCCAGCAAGGCGGCCGGCCCCAGCGCATCGGGCTGTCGGCTACGCAGAGACCGATCGAGGCGATCGCGCGCTTCCTCACCGGCACCGGCAGTCAGGTCCCCGGAACACAGATCGTGGACTGCGGGCACCGCCGTGAGCTCTCCGTGCGCATCGAGCTACCCGAGACGGAGCTCGGTGCGGTGGCCTCTTCCGAGCAGCTCGGCGAGATCGTCGACCGCGTAGCGGGTCATGTAGCCGACCACCACACCACGCTCGTCTTCGTCAACACCCGCCGGCTGTCCGAGCGCCTTGCTCACCTGCTAGGCGAGCGGCTCGGTCCCGAGCAGGTCGCTGCACACCACGGGAGCCTGTCGACGGATCGCCGCCAGCGAACCGAGTCACGACTTCGTGACGGCGACCTGCGCGCGCTCGTCGCCACTGCATCCCTCGAGCTCGGGATCGACATCGGCCCGGTGGAGCTCGTGTGCCAGGTCGGTTCACCGCGATCGATAGCCACTTTCCTCCAACGCGTCGGGCGCTCGAACCACTCGCGCGACGGGGTCCCCGAGGGGATCCTCTTCCCTATGACCCGTGACGAGCTCGTGGAGTGCGCGGCGCTCATGACAGCGGTGCGTGCCGGACGCCTCGACTCGACCTGCCCGCTCGTGGCGCCACTCGACATCCTCGCCCAGCAGATCGTCGCAGAGGTGGCGGCTGCCGGCCAGTTGGGGGAAGGAGCGCTGTATCAATTGGTGCGCAGGGCTGCACCTTACGCGGCGCTTCGTCGCGACGACTTCGACGCGGTCGTAGAACTGGCCGCCGAGGGGATCCCCACCGGGCGCGGTACGCGTATGTCGTACCTGCACCGTGACCGGGTCAATGGCACGCTGCGAGCGCGGCGCGGGGCGCGGCTCGCCGCGCTCACGAGCGGCGGGGCGATCGCCGAGGTAGGCGACTACCGGGTGATCGCCGATCCCGACGACATGCCGGTCGGGACGGTGAACGAGGACTTTGCCATCGAGTCGATGGTGGGTGACGTCTTCCTCCTGGGCACCCACTCCTGGCGGATACGGAGGGTGACCCAGGGAGAGGTGCGCGTCACCGACGCGCGAGGCGCGCCCCCCACTATCCCCTTCTGGGTGGGCGAGGCGCCGAGCCGTACCGAGGAGCTCTCCGAGGAGGTCTCCGAGCTGCGCCGTTCGGTCGGCGCAATTCTCGCAGGAACCTCTCGCCGGACGTCTTCGTCCGGACCACTTGCCGATTCGGGAACTCCGCGCATGCTCTTGGAGGATGCGGATGCCTTCACGGAGTCCAGCGACACCGGGGAAGCCAACCCAAAGCGCTTCGATGCCGCGATGGCGCACGTGCAGGCGGCGTGCGGGCTCGACCTGGACTCGGCGCGCCAGCTCGTGGAGTACCTGTCATGTGCTCTGGGCGAGCTCGGTCTGCTGCCCACCCAGCGCGACGTCGTCTTCGAACGGTTCTTCGACGAAGCCGGGGGTATGCAGATGGTCGTGCATGCGCCTTTCGGCGGACGGGTCACCCGCGCCTTCGGGCTGGCTCTGCGAAAGAGGTTCTGTGCCACCTTCGACTTCGAGCTGCAAGCTGCGGCAACCGATGACGCCGTCGTGCTGTCGCTCGGACCGCAGCACAGCTTCCCGCTCGAGTCCGCGCCCCGGCTTCTTCGCTCGACGAGCGCTGTGGCCACCCTCGAGCAGGCGGTGCTGACCTCGCCGATGTTCGCCTCGCGGTGGCGCTGGAACCTGAACCGCTCGCTCGCCGTCCTGCGATTCCGTGGTGGTAAGAAGAAGCCGCTTCCCATCCAACGCATGGAGTCCGACGACTTGATGGCCGCGGTGTTTCCCGCGCTCGCCGCGTGCCAGGAGAACACGGCCGCCGGGCCTGTCCGGATCCCCGACCACGTGCTGGTCCACCAGACCCTCGACGACTGCCTGCACAAAGCGATGGACGTGGACGCGCTCCTCGACGTCGTTTCGCGCATCGAATCGGGCGAGATCCGCACGCACTTCGTCGAGTCCACCGAGCCCTCTGTGCTCTCGCACGAGATCTTGAACGGCAAGCCTTATACGTTCCTGGACGACGCCCCGTTGGAGGAGCGGCGCACGCGGGCTGTGCAGTTGAGGCGGGGCTTGCCGCTCGAGGCCAAGGAGCTGGGACGGCTCGATTCCGCAGCGATCGAGCGCGTTCGCGCGGAGGTGGCCCCGGACCTGCGGGCGCCCGAGGAGCTACACGACCTGTTGCTGTCGGTCGTCGTGTGGCGCCCCGTTGCGGAGCACCAGGAGTGGTTCGACGGCCTAGCCGCTTCGCGACGTGCAATGACGGTTGTCCTGCCCGGTGCCACCGGTGTGATGTGGTGCGCCACCGAGCGGCGAGCGTGGGTGGAGGCCCTGTTCGCGAACGCCAGGTTCGTGCCCGACCACGAGCTCGCCAACGGCCTCGCGACCACTCTCGCCGAGGGCGGGGCGCTCGATCCTGACGTGGCGGCGGCACAGGCGCTCCGTGGTCATCTCGACGTGACGGGTCCTGTCACGGTCGAGGCGCTTGCTGCGCGCACCGTGCTTGCAGCGAGCCGGGTGGAGGTGGGACTGGCGCGCCTCGAGGCGGAGGGCTTTGCCATGCGCGGGCACTTCGACCCCACTCTCGGGACACGGACCCCCGAGGCCGCTGCCGGCGGCGAATCGGGCGGTGCCGAAGCCAGTACCGCCACCGAGGCGGGTGAGCCCACCGGCACCGGTGACGCTGCGAAGACCGAGGTCGACAAGGAGGAGCAATGGTGCGCTCGACGCCTGCTGGCGCGGATCCACGCGTACACCCAACACAGGCTGCGGCGTGAGATCGAGCCGGTCAACGCGCAGGACTTCATGCGCTTCCTGCTGTGCTGGCAGCACGTCGCGTCGGGAACCCAGCGTCAGGGCCGAGCCGGGCTCCTCGCCGTTGTCGACCAGCTCCAGGGATTCGAGCTCGCCGCCGGGGCCTGGGAAGAGTCGGTCTTCTCGGCGCGAGTGGAGCAGTACGAGCGCCAGTGGCTCGAAGACCTCTGCCTGTCTGGCGAGCTTGTGTGGGGGCGTCTGGCGCTACGCCCTTCCGACCCCGTCGACGTGCCCGCTCGCCGCGGCACGTCGACCCCATCGCGCGCCACCCCCGTCACGTTCGCCCTGCGCGAGGACCTGTCCTGGTTGCTGCGCGCGATGCGAGGAGGTTCCACCCCGGAGGAACCCGCCCATGGGGCCGCGCGCGATGTGCTCGACGCCCTACGAGCACACGGCGCCATGTTCCACTCGGAGCTGCGCGCGGTCACGGGCCGCCTCCCAGACGAGGTAGAGGAGGGTCTTTGGGACCTGGTCGCGCGTGGGCTCGTCACCGCCGACGGGTTCGGAGCCGTTCGGTCCCTGTTCTCCGCCCGCGAGGCATGGAAGCGCCGGCACCGCCAGCAGCAGCGCGTGCGCCCGGGTGGCCGGCGCACGCCGGCTCTGCGTCAAGGAGGTGAGGGGCGCTGGGCACTGCTGCCAGCGTACGGCGACGCTCGCTATGACCCCGACACGCTGGCCGAGAAGGTGGCCGGGCAGTTGCTGGCGCGCTGGGGAGTCGTGTTCTGGGACCTCATCGCTCGCGAGAACCTGGCCGTGGCTTGGCGCGAGGTGTTGTGGGCGCTGCGGCGGCTCGAGGCCCGAGGTCTCGTCCGCGCGGGACGCTTCGTCACAGGCTTCGCCGGTGAGCAGTACGCGCTTCCTGGGGCCGTGGAGGAGCTGCGGCGGGTGCGCCGGAGCAAGCCCGAGGGAGAGACCGTACGGTTGAGCGCGGCCGACCCGCTCAACCTTTGCGGGATCGTCCTGCCCGGCGCGCGTGTCCCGGCCGTGCGCACGAACCGTGTGACCTACAGCGACGGCTCGCTCGTCGCCGAGGAATCGAGCTCCGCAGGGCGACAAGCTGCTCCACGCCGCGGGCTCCGCACCATCGCCAGAAGCTGACCGGCGCACCGAGTCAGCAGCTGGTGACTCGACGAGGCAGGCCTTGCCCTGGTGCGCGGACCGCTCGTGCCTTGACAAAGCGAGGTGGGTACGGGGGGTGTGTGGGCAGGCTCAAGGCTGAACGCGACGCAGGTCGAACATGATCTGGACCGCGGTGAGCACCTCGGCCGTGCGACCCTGAAAGGCGAGATCGAGTAGCGAGCTCCCGTCCGAGGTCGGCGCTCCTCGGCGTACGACAGCGGGGATACGCTCGGGACGGACATAGCGTTCGAGCAGCTCGGTGGCCGCGTCTAGCTCGAGGAGCTGGCCCTGGCGGTCGGCAGGCGCTCCGTCGAGTACCCACTTCGACACGGCCTGGCGAGACACGCCGAACATGCGCCCGATCTCCGCGTTCGAAAGACGCCACCGCGCCCCCAGGCGCTCCACCGGGTCAGTCCTCACCCGCCGGTCCAGCTCCTCGAGGAAGTGCTTCGCCCAGCCCTCATCAGCGGCATCGGCCAAGCGGGCGGCTGCCTCTCCCGGCGGAAGGTGCACCAGTTGGGTCAACTCAGTCACAATTCGACTCTAACGAAACCAGATGACAATCACAATGGATCATCAATGCACACCCCTACCGAGCGACCTGTGGGCTCGGGATCGGGAGGCTCGGATCTGCGGGCGCCGCGTCGAGAAGCTCGAGATCGGGAGGCGCCGGCACGCGGGGAAGGAGAACCGGTGGGCTTCGGGTGACCGCAGACTCCGGGTGCGACAGACTTGGGTGGTGGCACGCCATTCATCCGTAAGAACGGACGCGAAACACGAAGAATTCGCCGTCGCGCTCTACCTACGACCGCGACACGGCTGCTGACCCTGCCCGGACCAGGCAAGCACGGCGAGGATGTCCAAGTTGAGCGAGGGTCTGGTCCTCTACCGCACGTCAGGCAAGGAACCGGGCAGGCTCGAGTTGCTCATCGTCCACCCTGGTGGCCCGTTCTGGGCGAACAAGGACGAGGGTGCCTGGTCGATCCCCAAGGGTGAGCAGGAGCCGGGCGACCCTCCCGCCGCCTGCGCCAGGAGGGAGTTCTCCGAGGAGCTCGGCGTAGCGCCCCCCGAAGGACCGTGGACCGACCTCGGAGAAGTCGTCCAACGCGGGGGCAAGCGGGTGCATGCCTGGGCCGTGCGTGGCGATCTCGACGTGTCAAAGATCCGCAGCAACACCTTCGACATACAGTGGCCTCCCCGCTCGGGTCGAACCCGCTCCTTCCCCGAGATCGACGCCGCCGCATGGGCCACGGTGGACGAAGCCCGACAGAAGCTGGTGGCAGCACAGGTCGCTCTCGTCGACCGGCTGGTTGCCTCGGTGGGCTACGACCCTCCATCTGCAGGCGGCGACCCGCCACCTGCGGGTGACGACCCGTCGTCTACCGATTGACGAGCCGTCCCCTACTGACGAAGACCTGCCACCGGCGAGCCACAAGCCGACCCCGGTCCGAGCGTGGACGTCCCACTGGCCGCGGCATGCGAAAGACGAGCAACCTGGACTTGGAGGAAAGACGAGGGGGCCGCGAGCTACTCCCCTCCGAACGACTTGATCTCCTTCTCCTCCTCCGCAGACAACTCGCGTGGCTGTTCACCGCGCGCGATCTTCTCGCTCTGAACGTGCTGGCGGATCTCGTCGACGATCTCGGGGTTGGCAAGGGTGGTGGTGTCCCCGACATCGGCGAAGTTCGAGATCGCCGCTATCACGCGGCGCATGATCTTCCCCGATCGAGTCTTCGGCATGTCCGTGACGATCCAGACGCTCTTTGGTTTTGCGATCTTGCCGATCTCGCGCTCGATGGACTGGACCACCTTCTTCTCTATCTCCTTGCTGGGAGTGAGCCCCGGCTTCAAAGAGACGTATATCTCGACGATCCGACCGCGTAGGTCGTCGACTACCGGAACAGCAGCAGACTCGGAGATCTCGTCCACCGTGAGAGCCGCAGACTCGATCTCCTTCGTCCCTAGCCGGTGCCCGGCAACGTTGATCACGTCGTCGACCCGACCGAGGATACGGAAGTAGCCATCAGCGGTCTGGACCGCTCCGTCGCCGGCCAAGTACGGCCAGTCACGCCAGTCCTTGCTGTTCTTGTCGCGGCAGTACTTCTCGTAATAGGTCTCGACGTACCTCTCGGGCTGGCCCCAGATGGTCTGGAAGATCCCAGGCCAGGGGTTGCGAATGCAGATGTTGCCCGCCTTGCCGCTTCCGGCCGGCAATTCCTTCAGATCCTCGTCGAAGATCGCCGGGTAGACGCCGAGTACCCCTGGCCCACAGCTACCGGGCTTCATCGGATGCAAGGCAGGCAGCGTGCTTCCGAGGAAGCCACCGTTCTCGGTTTGCCACCACGTATCGACGATGACGGCCTCGCCCTTGCCGACCACCTCGTAATACCAGCGCCACACCTCCGGCTCGATCGGCTCACCCACGGTCGTCATGTGCTTGAAGTGGTAGTCGTACTTTGCCGGCTCGTCCGGCCCGAGCTTGCGCAACATACGGATGGTGGTGGGCGCGGTGTGGAAGATGTTCACCCCCAGCCGTTCGGCGATCCGCCAGCAACGCCCGGCGTCCGGGTAGGTCGGCACGCCCTCGTACAAGACGCTCGTCGTCCCGAGCGCCAGAGGGCCGTAGACGATGTAGGAGTGCCCTGTGATCCACCCGATGTCCGCCGAGCACCAGTAGGTGTCTTCGGGGTGGATGTCCTGGTAGTACTTCGAGGTCCCGGCCACGTATGAGAGGTACCCGCCCGTCGAGTGCTCGCAACCCTTGGGCCGCCCCGTTGTACCGCTCGTGTACATGAGGAACAGTGGCGCCTCGGCCGGCATGGAGACAGGCTCCACCACCTTGCCGCGATAGTTGGGCAGGAGATCGTCGATGAAGAAGTCCCGGCCCTCGACCATCGGGGACTCAGAAGCGTACTGGCCGGGGTGGCGCCTAAAGACCAGCACCTTGTCGACCTCCTGGCCGAGCTTCAGAGCCGCCTCCAGCGCCTCGTCGGCCTTGACCTTGTGGTCCTGCAGCTGGCCGCTGCGGTAGTAGCCATCCACGGTCACAAGGATGCGGCTACCGGAGTCGGCGATCCGGTCCCCGCAAGCGGCGCCCGAGAAGCCACCGAACACCTCGGAGTGCACGACCCCCAACCTGGCGCACGCCAGCATGGCCACCGGCAGCTCGGGGATCATCGGCAGGTGGAAGGTCACCCGGTCGCCGGTCTTCAGTCCGCAGAAATCTCGCAGCAACGCTGCGAACTCGTTGACCCGCCTGTGGAGCTCCTGATAGGTGATCGCCTGGGTGTCTT